>JAVBUI010000238.1:0-4753 GCA_031555495.1 Victivallaceae bacterium
GCTTCGCACCGGTTCGCCACTCCGCTCGAATCCCTCGCGCGGCGCGGCGACCGCCTCTACGCATTCGCCCGTGAAGGGGCGATCTTCGAACTCGACTTCAAGTGCAAAGTCCTTCGCCGCCTCAATACCGGCTTCGACGACGCATCGTTCAACCCCGCCCGGCTCGCCTCGGACGGCGATACGCTGGCGGCGGCGGTCGGAGAGAAGCTGTTTTTGCTTAAGCCAGCGGCAAAATCACAGAATTCTCAGTAGAAAAACGCCGGAAGCCGTCAAGGCTTTCGGCGACGCAAAGCGTCAGGTCAAAGGCGGCGAAATCGACCACCCGGATTGAATTTCCGCCGCTCGTGATCAGCAAATCCGCCCCCTGCTGCTCGATACTCAGCTGATCGTCGGCAAAGAGAAGCGTGAGCGCCCCCCCTTCACAGGTTTTGACCACATCGTTTCCCCAGTTGCCGCCGAAGGCGAAAATATCGTTCCCACCGCCGCCATGGTAAAGGTCATCGCCTTCGCCCGCCATAATCCGGTCATCCCCCGCGCCGCACCAGATGACGTCGTCGCCCGCTCCGTCATAAATGGTAAGCCCGCCCCCGTTCCAGCGGTTGCTGGTAAAATCCATCACATCGCCGCCTGAGCCGCCCCGGATCTCCTCGATCCCGTCGAGCCGCGCCGCCATCCCCGGCAGCGCCGAAGCCGAATAAATATCGTCGAGGATCAAGGTATTGCCGCCGTCGCCGAGAAAGAGAATGTCATACCCCTCCCCGCCGCGATAACCGTCGACGGAGCGCAGCCGCCCCCCGAGTGAAATCGCCGCTTCGCGATCGTCAAGGCTGTTGACGAGTTGATGCGAATTGTTCCAATATTCATTGCCGGAACGCCCGAGAATCACATTCACGCCCTCCCCGGTCGTCACCACTTTCGGCGCGGCGGAAGCGGATCCTGCGGCAAAGGGCGCGGCGGCGCTCCATTCGCCCCCCTCCGCCCTGACCCGCCAGGCCCCGGCGATCCCGCCGGGATTGTAGAGCGAAAAACCGGTTCCCAGGATATAAAGCGTGCCGAAAGAGCCGAAATCAACCTCATACTCCGTCCCCGCCGTACCGTTCCAGGAGCAGACGCCCCCCCTGGCCGCAACCACCGGCGGCATCGTCAAGACTTCGCCGTGAAAAACCTCGCTCCAAACGCCGCCGTTGCCGCTCGCGTCAACCGCGCGGACCTGAAAATAAAAGTCGCCGGCGTTTTGCATCGGAGAAAGGAAAGAGACCGCCGTTCCGATCCGGAAGATATCCGCGGACGCGAGATCATTTTCGGTCCCATAACGAATTTCATAAAAAGAGAGGTCGGAGTCGGATACCGTGTCAAAACTGAGCCGCATCCGTTGCTGCTCCGAAACCGCGCCGAGTCCCGTCACCTGCTGCGGTGCCACGGTATCGACGGAAATCGTCCCGGTGACGCTCCACGCCCCGGCATTGCCCCCGCCGTCGACCGCGCGAATCCGCCAATAGTACAAACCGTCCCGCCAGGCCGCGACATTGAGCGAATTGGTTGTCGCGACAATGTCCAAAGCGCCGGAGAAGTCGGCGGCAAGCGAATACTGCAGCTCATAACCGACGCCGGAGAAATCGCTCACCGCATTCCAGGCAAAAATAATTTCGTCCCCGTTCTGCCGCCCCGAAGCGCCGCTCACCCGCCCGGGGGCGACGGTGTCGACCAGCAGCGCTTCGGCAGCCGTCGTCCAGGCGCTGAGAATATTCCATTCATCGATCGCCGCCACCCGCCAATAATACAACCCGTCTGCGAAAATGAGGGCAAGCGAGGAGGAGGAGGAAAAAAATCGCGTGACGCTGCCGTCGGCAAAATCGCCGGAGCTCGAATATTCGACCAGGTACGCCATTCCGGCAACTTCGCTCCAGCTCAAAGTCACGGCGCTTCCGCTCCTGGAATCGTCCAGATTCTCCGGCGCGGCGACCGGCGCATCCCCCGCGTCGGTCCCGACCCGGACAGTATAATTGGAACTCCCGACGCCATTGGAAGAGTCACGGGTCCCTCCCACAACGACATAGAGATCGGCCGTTCCCCCGGTCAGGGTCCAGGTGAAAGAACCGAAGTTGTTTTTCCCGGAACTGAAGAGCAGCGTGCCGCCGCAGTAAACGCTCCACTCGAGCGCACCGTCAAAATCCTCATAGACCGGGCGAATGCTGATCGTAACCGTCGTCCCCGTCGCGTCGACCGAATAATAATCGCGATCGCCGATCGCATCGAGGTTGCCCCGCCGGACCGCCGTCCCGTTTTCAATGGTCAGGACTTCGGCATCGGCAAAGGTTTCCTGCTTCCCGGAAAAGACCGCGTCGTAACGAGCAAGAGCGGTGAAGTTGTAAAGATAGGCCCCGCCAAGGTTGTCGAGAATCCAACGCGAATTGGCGGCATCGTAAGAAACCGTGGTCGAGCGGAGCATATTCACCGCATCGCGCCGGTCGGCGAAATCATTGTTTTTATTGTCGTCGGAATCCGAATAATAAAGCCGGATCACCCCGTTTTCGACGCCATAGCCCCAGACCGTGACGACGTGCTCGAGGGCGCCCTGCATATTGATCGCGACGCCGTATCCAGCCTCAAGGTAATTGACCAGCGACGCAACCGCCCCGGCCGAATTGACGCCGAGGGCATAAACCACGCTGATCAGGCTTTTCGGCTGAAGACTGGAGAAATAGTTGCCGCCGTCTGGAATCGAGGATGAAACATAATAGGCCTTGCCGTTGAAATACCAGGAGAGCGCCTGTTCGACCCAGCCGACGCGATTGTCCCAGTTGTCCGAGAAGAGGTCGAGAATGCGGTCTTCATCGGCAAATCCGCTCCGGTAACCGCATTGCAGCAATAAATTCGCGGCGGCGGCGGCCCAGCAGAGGTTGTCGTCATTGACATCAAGGCGGGTTTTCTCGGCGTCGGCGAAATAAACGCCATAGCCGGCATCAAGAAAAACAAGATCTCCCTGCCCCCAGACCGAAGTAGAAAAAAACACGCCATCCTCCGGATAAACCGGTGCGGATACCGTAAAAAATGTCGCGTCATTCGCCATATCTTATAATCTACATCGCTTTTCCGAAGAAGGCAAATCTTTTTCCAAAACAGCGCGCCAGCGCTCGAGCTTCTGCGAATAAGAATAAACCGCCGCCGCCGGACTGCTGGAGGGGAGCACCACAACTTCAAGCGGCAGAGCCGGGAAAAACCGTTTGAGATACTTCGCCGCGGCCTGCCCGTTGCAGCAAATCCGCACAATCCCCGGATGCGCGGCCAGCAATCCGGGAATATCATTGGGAACCGGTTCCCGGATCGAGCTGTCGAGACTCCCTTCGCGTTCACACGCCCCCAAAACATCCCAAAGCGCCACCCGATGCTCCCGCAGCGCCGCCAGCCGTTCCGGATAAGGAAGTTTCGGAGAAAACCCGAAAATCTCCCCGACCAGCCGCCAGAAGAGATTCCGTTCAAAAGCATAATACTGCTGCTTCCGCAGCGACTCCCCGCCCGGCATCGACCCCAGAATCAGAATTCTGGCCCCGGCGCCGACGCTCGGGGGAAATGAAACACAACGATTTTTTACCAAATTCACCCGCTGCAAATTATGCGCATTCCCAATCGAACAACAGTTGCGGCTCATTTCCATCCTGAATCCCATAGATCGATATCCAGGTAAAATAATCGCCGCCCTTCCCGGCCGTCAGGTCCGGAAAATCATCGATCTCATCATCCGTCATGGAATATTCAAAGGAAACGACGAGATGATATATCCCCTCTAAAACACGGCCCTCATGAGGATCGGATCTTTCACTCTCGAAGCCGATCAAAGCATCATAACCGTCCGTCGCATCATCGAAAACAACTTTCACACTTCCGCATTTCGAACATTCCGAGGAAATCGGAGCAAGCAAATTCGGCACGCCGTTCCTCTCGCGCTCGGGGTAACGAAAGCCGTGAACCATGAATTGATTTCCTCCGCATTCGCATTTGAGTTGATAGACCACATTCGTTTTCGATCCCTCAATCAGACTGACAAACCTCGAACGTCTCGACAACGCAAATGACTGAAGACATCGGGGCGGGTTCCTGCGAGCCAGAGCCATAATGCGCTTGTTGTCCTCCGCCTGCGAGACAGGGAAATCATATTTCCCGGCCGCGGCAAGAGCTTCGACTTCCCGATCTTTCCCGATAGCTTCCTTGGTAAAAATACGGACGATACGCCACGGCAGAATATAGTTGAACCACGCAAGTAAAATTGTGCCGACGATCATGAACACTCCGATGCCAATTACCGCATACCAGGAAAAACAACCGGGAGCATTCCGAAGAGCCCATCCCTGCAAAAACAGAAGCCCGAACAGGACATACACCGCCATCAAAGATGTGTAAATAATCTTCCTATACTTGACCCGAACTTCTTTCAGCTTCTGCTTTCTGCCTTCTGCCATCATCAACAGCAGCCATTCACTATGGCTGAGACGCAAAACCCGCCCTCGCGGGGCCGCTATACGCTCCACAATTTGCTGAAGACCAAAACACACTCCCAGTCCCCCCCAGGCAGCAAGCAGAGGAACGATAATCGGTTTCAGCTTGCCGAACTCAAACGCAGTCTGAACCAGTTGCGAAAATTGCTGAACAATAACCAGCATACCGGCAACGCTTATCATCACACAGATGACCTGCACTGCCTTTATCAGTTTGACTTTAAACGGCATGCCGTTACTCCTCAGTAGGATCATCCTTA
>JAVBUI010000179.1:0-2738 GCA_031555495.1 Victivallaceae bacterium
GAATTGCGTGGTGCATTTGATTTTGGCGAACTTCTCGCCCCGCGCCGTCTTTTCGGCGATGAATTTCAACGGGTGCACGATATCCCGGTCGAAATCCTTGCAGCCCGAGAGCTTGGCAAAGTGCTTCCGGCCCGGCACCTCAATATTGAGCGAAACCGCGCTCGCCAGCCTGAGCGCCTCCTCGATCGCATTGTCGGACGCGCCCGGAATCACCTTCAAGTGAATATACCCCCGGTACCGGTAACGCCGCCGGAGAATGTCCGCCGTGGCCAGCATCCGGTCCATCGTCCGGTCGGGAGTGCCGATCACGCCGGAACTCAGGAACATCCCCAGCAGCCACTGCTTTTGCGTGTGTTTGTAAAAAGCGTCCGCCGCCTCCTCCGGGGTCAGCGAACAGCGGTCCGCATTGGCGTTGCTCCGCAAAGGACAGTAGCGGCAGTCGTTGGTGCAAGTATTGGTCAGCAGCGTCTTGAACATGATCCCGTACCCGCCCGCCGCCAGCGGCACCGGATAAAGCCAACGCCCGTCAAGCCCGCGCCGCCGCCGCTCCTTGTCGGAAGAACCGCACGAACACGCAAGGTCGTATTGCGAATCGGTCGACAGAATTTTCAGCTTTGTGAGCGTATCCATGGTTCGTTGCCTCCGAAAACGGGACGGTCAAAGCGCGGGAAGCGCTTTTTCGAGCGCGATGCCGCGCGAACCTTTGAGAAAAACCAGGTCGCCCGGCCGAACCGTGGCGGCAAGCACCGCGCGGGCCTGCTCGGAGTCGGCGACCGAGGAAATACCCGAAGCGCAAACCGCCGCGAAACGCGGCCCGACGGTGATGATCCGGGCCCCCGCAAGAATCTCTTGCGCAAGCGCAAGCGTCCCGGCGTGCTCGGCCGCCTCCTGCGGCCCGAGTTCGAGCATGTCGCCCAGCAGCAGCACCAGCTTCGTCCGGTCGGCCGATTCGGCAAGCATGCGGAACGAAGCCGCCATGCTGCCGGGATTGGCGTTGTAGGCGTCGTTGAGGTAAGTCACTTCATCGTAAGTCATTTTGGCCATCCGCATCCCCGGCAGCGCCGTCGCGGCAAGTCCCCGCGCGATGACTGCGGGAGAAATTCCGAAGAAACACGCGACCGCCGCCGCCCCGGCGGCGTTGAGGGCCTGATGAGCGCCGGAGAGGCTCCATTCGACCGTTTCCGCCGTTCCGTCCGGGAAGTGAAGCCGGAAGGAGCTCCCTTCAAGCGTACCTCCAAGGTACGCCGCTTCGACCGTCGCGCCGCTTCCCGCAACGCCGAAGGTGGCGCAATCGAGCCCGGCGACCCGTTCCCGGAGCACTCCGGCCGCGTCGCACTGCACCGGAATCACCGCGCGCCCGTCGGGGGCGAGGCCGTCGAAAATGTGTCCCTTCTCCTCCGCCACCCCCGCGAGGGAATCGAGGAATTCAAGATGACATGGGGCAATCGAGTTGACCACCGCGCACTGCGGCTCGGCCATCAGGCTCAGGGGACCGATTTCGCCGTGGTGGTTGGTTCCCATTTCAATTGCGGCATAGCGGTGCTCCGGGGTCAGCCGCAGCAGATTCTGCGCAACGCCGAATTGGTTGTTGGTGTTGCCGACGGTGCAAAGGATGTGTTCGCTCCCCGCTTCGGCGCAGAAAATCGCCCGGAGCATTTCCTTGGCCGAGGTTTTGCCGACGCTGCCGGTGACGGCGGCGAGCCGGAGCGCCGGGAAGCGGCGGCGGTGAAGCCGCGCCAGCGCCTGATAAGCGACGAGGGTATTGTCGACCGCGAGCACCGGCAGTGTCCAGATCCGGTCGACCGCGTCGAAGCGGTCGCGGTCGATCAGCAGCATTCCCGCGCCGGATTCGACTGCTTTGGCCAGGAAATCGTGGGCGTCGAATTTTTCGCCCCGGAGCGCGACGAAGCAACGCCCGGCCCCCGCTTCGCGGGTGTCGGTGTAGAGTTCAAATCCTCCCTCAGCCTCGCGGCCGGTGAAGGTGCCGCCGGTCGCGGCAAGAAAATCCGCTTTACAGAAAAGCGCCGCCATGATCCGCCTCACTCGTTGGGGTTGATGACGTTACGGACAAGGTTGTCGCGAAAAACCACGCGGATGGTAGTGCGCGGCGTGACGTAATAGATCCAGGTTTCGTTTTTCAAACTCGGCGTCCGGGCGGTCGGCGGCGGACCGTAGGCGGCGAGGACTTCTTCGCGGGTCATGTTGGCGGTGACTTCGCCGCGCTTGACGAAAGGCAGCGCCTGCGGCCGGATGCCGGCGAGGAATTTCGAGGGTTCCTCAAGCGTCAGGTAACTCCGGATGAATTCGCGCATCGAGCACATCCAGACGCCGGAGTCGAAATCGATTTTGTAAACGCCGCCGTCGTCGGTTTTGAAGTGAAGCATCTTGGAGGAGGCGTCGATGATTTCGACTTTGGAGCCGAGCGGCAGCAGTCGTCCCTGCTGAACGTTGCGAGAATCGATCTCGAGAGGATCGTTGTACCAGAGATTGTACTTGGTATAAATCGGAGCATCCTTCGGCTGTTGAAGGACTTCGGACACAACGACGCGCGACGCGCACCCGGCGGAGAAGGTGGTAAGAGCGGCCGCAAGCAGAATGAAAAAATTTCGCATGGATGGAAAACTCCGGGTTATGATGTCATTTTGCACTAATGTACATCGCCAAAGCGCCACTGGCAAGCCGGAAATGGGAGTTTTTTTGCGTGACGCAGACCCAAGTGGGAGCGAAGCGCACCAGCG
>JAVBUI010000368.1:0-2657 GCA_031555495.1 Victivallaceae bacterium
ACGAAATCGGGCAGCAGCTGCCGAAGAGCAAGTTTTATAACCTGATGGGAAAAACGGATTTGTGCGAACTGATGCACCTTCTCCGCTCTTCCCGCGTCGTGGTCGGCAACGACAGCGGCGTGATGCACCTCGCCGCCGGTCTGGGCAAAGCCGGGGTCGCGGTTTTCGGTTCCACCGACTACACCGCGACCGGGCCGATCCATCCGGGCTGGCGGATTCTCTATTCGGGGCGCGGTTGCTCGCCCTGTTTCAAACGGGAATGTCCCCATAACAACCCGGAATGCATGAACGACATCAGCGCCGAAGCGGTTATCGCCGCCCTCGACGAAGTGGTACACAATTCCTGATTGCTATCGGCCGTCGCGGACGGAGTTGCGCCAGTCGCTCGGCGCGAGGCCGGTTTTGCGCTTGAAGATCCGTGAAAAGTAGAATTCGTCTTCGAATCCCAGCCAGCTTGCCACCTCTTTGACCGAATGTTGCGAACGGCTCAAGAGCTCGCGCGCCGCGATCAGTTTCTGGTCGAGCAAAAAACGGTGCGGCGGCATCCCGAACGATTGCTTGAAAATTCGTCCCGCCTGGACCGCCGAACGGTTGATCCGGCGGCCGAGTTCGGTCGTGGATGGTATCTCGCCGCGAAGACGGGTCAGCAGGAATTTGCGCATCGCCTCCGCTTCGGGGCGGTGCGGCGCGTTTTCATCCGGGAGAGAGTCCGGGTGTCGGGCGAGGGTGCGGACCAGGCGGATGAAGCCGTCGGACGCAAGTTCGGTGCCGTCGCGGTCGCCGTTGCGCCGGAGCGCCTCGACAGTCTCCTTGATGACCGCGCCCGCTTCGGCGGCGCCGGGAAAGTGGAAGCGTTGTTCAAGCCTGTAAATCCGCAGCAGCCCCTCGACCAGGGGGCCGCTCAGGTTGAGCCAGTACTTGACCCATGGCTCGGCGGCGCTCGAACCGTAGGCATGGGCGCGCCGTCCGGGGGCGATGTAGACGTCGCCGGGGCCGGGCGACCAGCGGCGGCCCTCGATTTCAAGGTAGCCCCGGCCGGATTCGACGTATTCGAAGACGAAGACTTCATCCGGCTCGCGCGCGATCCGGTAGTTGCCGTCGCAATAGGAAATTCCCGCGAGATGCATCACCAGCGGCGACTCCGCCGCCGGGCGCGGAAAATAGAAAAACTCTTCATGCATGATCGGAATATCCATTCAAAAGTCGGTTTTTGCCATGTTCAGCGGCGTTTTGTGATGCTATACTATACATGGAACCGCAAATGAATACAACCAAGGAGTTTTAAAATGACTATTCCGCGTCCCGAATATCCGCGCATGCAATTCGTCCGCAACGACTGGCTGAACCTCAACGGCGACTGGAGCTTTGAATTCGACTTCGGCGACTCCGGACTGGAGCGCGGGCTTGCCGCCGCCAAAGGCTTCGACCGGACCATCGTGGTGCCGTTCTGCCCCGAGAGTTCGCTTTCGGGCGTCGGTTACACCGATTTCATTCCGGCGATGTTCTATCACCGCAAAGTGACCATTCCCGCCGGGTGGAGCGGGAAAAAGATTCTGCTTAACTTCGGCGCGGTCGACTATTATTGCGAGGGCTTTCTCGATGGCGCAAGCGTCGGTTCACACTGGGGCGGCAGCAGCTCCTTCAGCTTTGACCTGACCTCCGCCGCCCGGCCGGGGATGGAACAAGATTTCGTGCTTCACGTCCGCGACGACGTCCGTACCGGCGAACAACCCGGCGGCAAGCAGTCGATGAAGCACGGCTCCTACGGGTGCTTTTACACCCGGACCACCGGCATCTGGCAGACCGTCTGGCTCGAACCGGTTGCCCATGCGGGGCTGAAGCGTTGTACGATCGTTCCCGACTTCGACGGCGGGGCGTTTGTCTTTACGCCGGAATTTTTCGCCGAATCCCGCGAAAACCGTCTTACGGTCAAGGTTTTTGCGGAGGGGAAAGAGGCGGGAGCCGTCTCCGGGGCGGCGGCCAATGGCGCGCCGCAGCGGATCGAGCTGGCGCAAAAACGCGCGTGGTGCCCGGAGGATCCGTTTTTGTATCAGGTCGTTTACGAACTGACGGATGGCAACGGCGACGTGATCGACCGGATCGAAGCGTATGCCGGATTGCGAAAAATTCATATTGAACGCGACCGGATTTACCTCAATAATCAGGAACTTTTCCAGCGTCAGGTGCTCGATCAGGGCTTTTACCCCGACGGGATCTGGACCGCGCCCTCGGATGAGGCGCTCAAGCGCGATATCGAATTAGCTCAGGCGGCGGGATTCAACGGGGCGCGGCTTCACCAGAAGGTGTTCGAGGAGCGTTTTCACTACTGGGCGGACACCTTGGGCTACCTGACCTGGGGGGAAATGCCGTCGTGGCTGATGGCGTGTTTCAACGTCAACGGCGCGATGCGGCAGGATTCGTCGGATTATGCGGGGTATTTCAACTTCATGACCGAATGGCGCGAGGTGGTGGAGCGCGACCGAAATCATCCGTCGATCATCACCTGGACGCCGGTGAATGAGAGCGGGGGGATTACGGATTGGACGCTTTACCGGCGGCGGATGGTGGAGATTTACGAGCTGACGAAATCGCTCGATCCGACCCGTCCGGTGAATGATGCGAGCGGGTATTTGCATGTCAAGACCGATTTGTGGACG
>JAVBUI010000259.1:0-6149 GCA_031555495.1 Victivallaceae bacterium
CGCACCTGTAGGACGAGACCGCCAGTTCGGGAAAAAGCGCCAGCGCCGCCCCTTCGCGGCGGCAACGGTCGAGCGCTTCGACGATGGCGGCGGCGTTGAAGGCGGAATCCGCGACGCTGAGCACAGGCGACACCGCGGCGAGACGATAAAATTCAGCTTTCACTCTGGATGTACCATTTCGGATGTATGTTGAGTTTATTGATTTTATAATGCATCACCCGCGGCGAGAGCCCGAGGCTCCGGCCGGCGGCCGACATATTGCCGTTGTTTTTCTTGAGCGCTTCGACGATCAGTTCGCGTTCGAAGGAGTCGACCAGCACGTCGAAGGATGCGTTCCCCTCCGGCAGCAGTTCCGAACCGTTTTCGCGCCCGGTCTGGAGCGACGGCGGGAGATTGTAGCCGTGAATGCAGTCGTCGGTGCTGGTCAGCACCGCGCGCTCAATGCAGTTCTCAAGCTCGCGCACGTTGCCGGGCCAATGGTAGGCCATCAGCATATTGATCGCGGGAGTCGAAAGGCGCTTGATCTGTTTATGATAACGGAGGTTGAGTTTTTCGATAAAATGCTCGGCAAGCAGAATGCTGTCACAGCGGCGCTTGCTCAAATCGGGGAGCGTGATCGGAAAAATATTGAGCCGGTAATAGAGGTCCTCGCGGAATTTCCCCTGCATCATCAGCTCTTCGAGGTTGCGGCTGGTCGCGGCCAGCAGCCGGACGTCGCTCTTGAGCTCGGTGTTGCTGCCGATCCTGGAATAGGTGCGTTCCTGGATGAAACGCAGGAGTTTCACCTGGGTCTGGAGCGTGAGATCGCCGATTTCGTCGAGGAACAGCGTCCCCTTGTCGGCGGCCTCGACCCGGCCGATCCTCTGCCCGACCGCGCCGGTGAAGGAGCCCCGCTCGTGGCCGAAGAGCTCGCTCTCGACCAGATTCTCCGGCAGCGCCGCGCAATTCAAGGCGACGAAGGGTTTGCCGGCGCGCGGGCTCAACTGCCAGATCGCGTTGGCGACCAACTCCTTGCCGGTGCCGGAGCCGCCGCGGATCAAAACCGTGGCGTTGCTCGGGGCGACCTGCCGGATCAATTCGTAAACCTTCTGCATCGAGCGGCAGTTGCCGACCAGTTTCCCCGGCGTCGCCGCCGAACCCTCAAGGGCTTCGCGGAGCTGGCGGTTTTCGCGGACCAGGCTCTCGCGTTCCTCGGATTCGGAGCGGGCGACGCTGACCGCCTCCGCGGTCAGGTTGCCGACGATTTCGAGGAAACGCAGATCCTCCTCGAGCTTGACGCCGGGGGTAACCCGGCGGTCGATGCTCAACGTGCCGATGATTTTCTCCATGCAGTAGATCGGAACGCACAAAAAGGCGATGCCGGTCTCGCCGGTGCGCGAGCCCGTGATATTGCGGAAGCGTTTGTCCCTGGCAAGATCGGGAACCAGCTGGGCGACGCCGCTTTCGGCGACGTACCCCGTGATTCCCTCGCCCAGTTTGTAGCGGCCGCGTTTGCGTTCGTCTTCACTCAATCCGTGGGATGCGGCGATTTCGAAAACGTCGCCGTGGCGAAGCGTGAAAGTGCCGCGCAGCATTCCCATTTGCTTGTTGAGGATATCGAGGACTTTGTGGAGCAAGGTTCCGATGTTGCGCTCGTGGACGACCGCGGAGCTGATTTCCCTCAGCACCGCGATTTCATTTTTCAGTTGATTTTCCATTTGCGTATCCGCTCCAATGCCTCAAGCGCCCGCTCCCGGTCGCCGAAAGCGGTCAGTCGGAAGTACCCTTCGCCGCATTCGCCGAAGCCCGCGCCGGGAGTGCCGACCACGTGGCAGTGCTCCAGCAGCGCGTCGAAAAATTGTCCGGAAGTCATATCTCCTGGAATTTGCCACCATAAGTAGGGAGCATTTTCGCCGCCGTATATACTATAACCCATTTCCGCGAGATTGCGACGGATGATTTGCGCATTTTCCATATAATACGCGATTTGCCGCCCGATCTGGCGGCGGCCGTCGGCGCTGTAAACCGCTTCCGCGCCGCGCTGGACGACGTAGGACACGCCGTTGACTTTGGTGGTCTGGCGGCGGCGCCAGAGGTCGTTGAGTTTTCCCGGCAGCGCCTTCGGCACCACGGTGTAAGCGCAGCGCGTTCCGGTGAAGCCGGCGCTTTTGGAAAACGACCGGAATTCGATCGCCACTTCCGCGGCCCCCTCGATTTCATAAATGCTGTGCGGCAACCCGGGATCGCGGATGTACGCCTCGTAGGCGGCGTCGAAGAGAATCACCGCGTCGTTCCGGCGTGCGTAGTCGACGAAACGTCCAAGTTCTTCGCGGGTCATTACGCCGCCGGTGGGGTTGTTGGGGGAGCATAGATAGATCAGATCGACCGCCCCATCCGGTAATTCAGGACTGAAGTTGTTTCCGGCGCGGCACGGCAGATAATGAATCCGGCCGCCGCGCCCGGCGAGGATGTTGCTGTCGCGGTAGACCGGGTAAACCGGATCGCCGACGGCGACGGAGCATCGGCTCGAAAACAACTCCTGGATGTTGGCGACGTCGCACTTCGAGCCGTCGCTGACGAAAATTTCATCGACATCCACGTTGACGCCCCGCGACCGGTAATCGTGCATGGCAATCGCTTCGCGGAGGAACTCGTACCCCTGCTCCGGGCCGTAGCCTCGGAAGGTGAAGCTGTCGGCCATTTCGTCGAGTGCGCGGTGCATCGCCTCAATCACCGCCGGGACCAGCGGCAAGGTGACGTCGCCGATCCCCATCCGGATCAGGTCGGCTCCGGGGTTTCGGCTCTGAAACTCGTCGATTTTGCGACCGATGCCGGCGAAGAGATAGCTTCCGTTGAGCTCGGCGAAATGTTCATTGATTTTCGGCATGAAAAAAATTTCCCTTGAAGACCCGGACCGCCGGGCCGGTCATGTAAATATGTCCGTTGCTTTCGTCCCATTCGATTTCGAGCAATCCCCCGTCGAGCTCCACTGTGGCGTTCCGGCACGAAAGGCCGCGCCGGAATCCCGCCGCCACCGCGGCCGAACTCCCGGTGCCGCAGGCCATGGTGACGCCGCAGCCGCGTTCCCAGACCCGCATCCTGAGCCGGTCGGGCTCGATGACTTCGACGAATTCGACGTTGCTTTTGTTGGGAAAATAGGGATGCTCCTCGAGCGCCTTGCCGTCGCGGGAAAGATCGATCCGGCCGAAGTCGTCGACGAAAACGACGAAGTGCGGATTGCCCATCGAGACGCAGACCCCCTCGAAACCGTTGAGAGTGACGCGTTCGCCGATCACGGGAGCGCCAAGGTCGACCCGGACGGTGCCGTCGGGCCGCAGTTCGGGACGGGTGATCCAGGCCCTGGTTTTGAGCTCTATCTCGCCCGGCACGCCGAGGTAATGGGCGACGCATCGCGCGGCGTTGCCGCACATTTCGGTTTCGGTGCCGTCTGAGTTGTAGATACGCATTTTCCACGAGCGCTCGCCGGTCCGCGAAACCGGCACCAGGCCGTCGGCGCCGACGCCGAAGTGCCGGTTGCAGACAAGCTTGGCGATGGCCTGGAAATCGATGTTCGCTTCAGCGTCCGCGTCGACGATGATGAAGTCATTGCCGAGTCCGTGATATTTGACGAATTTCATTGAGCTTCCTCCAGCATTTGGTTGATTCGATTGGCGACTTTAACGGCATCGGCGATCGCGCGAACGACCAGTGACGGTCCGAGCGCGGCGTCTCCGCCTGCGAAAACATTCGAAAACTCCGGGAGGGAAACCGGCTTCAAAAAACCCATCGCAAGCAGCACCAGACCGGCGGGAAGAATCTCGGATTGCCCCCCCCCGGCCGGTGTGACCTCGACACCGCAAAGTACACCGTCTTTTTCCAAAAAGCAAACCGTTTCCAGACTCCAGCGCCTTTTTCCTCCCTCTTTGTGGCTCGACGAGGTGCGCAATTCGCGCGACCACTCCGGCCACGGGGTCGACGCGGGGCGCGAGGTCGGCGGCTCGGGCAGAATTTCGATCTGGGTCACCGAACGGGCATGCTGGCGCAGCGCCATCCCGACGCAGTCGCTCCCGGTGTCGCCGCCGCCGATGACGACGACGTCTTTGCCCTCCGCCGACGCGCCGCCGTTGAGGTAATCGATGGCGAAGAGGATGCCGGGCAAATCGCGATTCGGCACCGCGAGATCGCGCGGCTCTGGCGTCCCGGTGAAGACCGCGACCGCGTCACAGGTGCGGCTGAGATACGTCAGCGCAACATCAAAACCAACCGTGCAATTACAGCGAAATTCGATACCGCCCGCCTCCATCAGTTCAACGCGGCGGTCGACCAGGCTCTTGTCCAGCTTGAAGCCGGGAATGCCGTAACGCAGCAAGCCCCCCGGCAGCGGCTGCTTTTCGTAAACCGTGACCTGATGCCCGGCGCGGTTGAGCATGATCGCCGCCGCCAGTCCGCCCGGGCCGGCGCCGATCACCGCGCCGCTGCGGCCGCTGCGGCGCGACGGAATTTCGGGCTCGACGAAGCCGTGGCTGAAGGCGTAATCAACAACGCTTTTCTCAATCTGCCGGACCATGACGGCTCCGAATTCAAGCGAAGCGCTGCAGCTGTTTTCGCACAGCGCGGGACAGATCCGCGAGGTGAATTCCGGCATCGGGCTGGTGGAGGCCAGTATTTCCCACGCTTCGCGGAATTTGCCTCGCGCGGCCAGTCGGTTGATCTCCGGAATCGCGTTTTCGAGCGGGCAGCCGCAGCCGTGGCAGAAGGGAATTCCGCAATCCATGCAGCGGGAGGCCTGGCTGATGATTTCGCCTTCGGAAAGGCTTTTTTCGACCTCGTTGAAATCCCCGACCCGTTCTTCTCGGGGGCGGTAAACGTCGTCGAGCCGGTTGATATTGAGAAAATCCTTGCTCATGGTCAGGCCTTTCTTTCGAGGAGTTCTTTGTATTCGACCGGAAACACCTTGACGAAGCGGCAGCGTTCATTCTCCCAGTTGCCGAGAATCGCGGCAGCCCGGCCGCTTCCGGTGGCGGCGAGGTGCTGCTCGATCAGCGACAGGAGTTCGGCTTCGTCGGCCGCCCCCGGCTCGATGCTCTCGAGGTCGACGGTGTCGAGGTTGCACTTGAGGTCGAAGTCGCCGGTCTGGTCGTAGACGTAGGCGAGTCCGCCCGACATCCCGGCGCCGAAGTTGACGCCGACCGGTCCGAGCGCCGCGACCCGGCCTCCGGTCATGTATTCGCAGCCGTGGTCGCCGCCGCCCTCGAGCACCATGGTGATGCCGCTGTTGCGGATCGCGAAGCGTTCGCCTGCCTGTCCATTGAGGAAAATTGAACCAGAAGTGGCACCATAGCCCGCGACGTTGCCCGCGATCACGTTGCGGGCGGGGTCGAAGAGCACGTTGGCGGGGGGCCGGATGATGATCTTGCCGCCGGAGAGCCCCTTCCCCACGAAGTCGTTGGCGTCGCCGGTAAGGTCGAGCGTGACGCCCGGTGCAAGAAATGCCCCGAAGCTCTGCCCGGCACACCCCTTCAAGTGGATTTTTACGCAATCCTCCGGCAGTCCCTCCGCTCCGAAGCGTCGGTCGATCATGCCCGAAAGCGCGGTGCCGCAGCTGCGGTCGACGTTGCTGATGTCGAGGTGGAGTTCCGCCGGGATGCCGTCGCGGAGAGTCTTCGCGAGCTTCGGCGTGATTTTGGCGAAGTCGAAGCATTGCTCCCGGGCGGCGCCGGTTTCGGAAACGGCGGTCTTGCCGGGGACGCGTTCGAAGACCGGCGAGAAATCGAGCCGGGCGCTCTTGTAGAAATCGAGCGCCTGCTTCATTTCGATGAGGTCACTCCGCCCGGCCGCTTCCCGGAGCGAGCGGAGCCCGAGCGAGGCGAGCAATTCACGCGCCTCGGAGGCCAGCATCCGCAGGAAGTTCTCGATATACTCCGGCTTGCCGCGGAAACACTTGCGTAACGCGGGATCCTGCGTCGCCACCCCGGCGGGGCAGCTGTTGTCGTGACACTTGCGCATCATCACGCAGCCAAGGCAGACGAGGAGCGTGGTGGCGAAGCCGAACTCCTCCGCCCCCAGCAGCGCCCCGACGACCACGTCGCGCCCGGTCTTGAGCTGTCCGTCGACCTGAAGCTTGACCTTGCCGCGAAGGTCGTTGAGCATCAAAGTCTGCTGGGTTTCGG
>JAVBUI010000262.1:0-9470 GCA_031555495.1 Victivallaceae bacterium
AACAAGACAATCGCTCTGGAAGGCCCCATGTCATCCGCAAGTCGCTTGAAGAGAAAACTTCTATCCAAGGTCTTTTCAAGGAACGACACTTTTGTCGGTGCCGTCTTAGGAAAAAGTTTCTTTCTTCTCCCCCGAACCCCCTCATCTTTTTCAAAACCTTTTGCTCTCTGCGCTTTTTCTTTTTTGCATCGCAAAAAAGAAAAAGCGCCGGACACAAAAAGGTTTGAAAAGAGGAAGGGGGTTCGGGGGAGGGAGAAAAAATTTCCTCAAAATTTTTGCTCTCTCCCCCGTTTGATGGCGGGTCGCTTGTTATTGGAAGATTTTTTGCAGTTTTGCGGCCCAGATTTTGTAGCCGGTGGCGTTGGGGTGGCAGAGGTCGTTGCTGAATTCGGGGCGGAGGCCGCCGGTTTGGGTGGCGAATTCGGGGGCGAGGTCGATCATGATGATGGATGGGGCCGCGGCGAATTTTTGGCGCAGGAGGAGGTTGGTTTCGTTGATTCGGCGGGTGAGGTCGTTGTTGCCTTCGCCGCGCGGGAAAATTTCCATCAGGATGATTTTTGTTTCCGGCGAAAGTTCTTTCAGCAGCGCGACGATGTCGGCGATGCCTGCCGCTGTTGCTTCCGGGGAATCGGCGGGAATCTTTTCCGACCCGCCGAGGTTATTGGTGCCGATATGGAGCACGGCGAAGCGCGGTTTCTGGTTGGCGAATTCGCCGTTCCTGAGCCGGTAGAGGACGTTCTGGGTGCGGTCGTAGCCGTAGCCGAGGTTGAGTGCCTTGAGGCCGCGGAAGAGCTCGTCGAAGCTGTCGTCGCCCGCCGAGCACGGCGCGTCGGAGCATTTCCAGAAGTGGGTGATCGAGTCGCCGATCAGGACTACGTCGTGCGCGGTTTCGTTCGCGAGGCGTCGGCAGTTTTCATGCCGGAGATGCCAGTCGTAGCAGTCGTCTTCGATTTTCGGAACGGGAATTTGTGAATCGTACATGTCTTTCCCTCAGCGGACGCTGTAAATCCGGATCGCTTTGACTTCGGTTTTGGGGCTGATGTATTTGATTTTGAAGTTGATTTCATCGGCGCGGCGGTGGAGTACGAAGAGCTCTTTGTCGACGCGCTCGGAGTTGCAGAGGACGTCGATCTGTTCCGAGTCGCCGCAGGAGGCGGTGACGAAATTGTAGTTGTGGAAGCCGTATTCGATTTCCAGCGCGACCATCGGCGCTCCGGCGGTTGCCGCCGGGAGTTTCAACTGGAACGACGGCTCCGGCTGTTTGCCCCATTTGACTTCTTCAAAGAGCAGCATTTTCTTCTCGGGGAGATACTTGAAAATCGCCGGATTGTCATCCGCGATTTTTTTCAACGCCTCGCCCTCGAAGGCGGCGGCGATCTTCATCCGTTCCGGCGCGATGAAGCGTAATTCGGGCGGCGGCAGTTCGGAGACGCCGTTGAGGTTGCCGGGATGGGCGAGCAAGACCACGACCTGGCGGTTTTTGACGAAGTCGAGGCCTTTGCGGTAGAGGAAGGTGCTTGCGCCCTGGCTGCTGCCGTTGCGGTACATCCAGTTCGCCTGGTGCGGAATCCGGCCGAGGAGGTAGTGGGGGATGCTCGCTCCCATCTTGACGGCTGGATATGCGCCGTAGGAATCGCTGATGAAGAGCAACGGCGAATCGTTGGTTTCACCGATCACCGGGATCGAGCCGTCTTCGGCGCGGACGGCCCCGAAGCTGTAGGGCTTGTCCGCATCGTATTTCGGGTTGCCGGGCGGGAAATTGATGCTTTTGAAGGCTTTTGTTTCGCTGACGAAATGGTATTTGCCGGTTGCCGGGAGCTGATAACGGGTGAGGCGTTCGGCGAGCATTCCCGCGAGCGCCATCGAGAGGCCTTCGGCGGGATGGCCTTCGCGCGGGATCGGATACCAGTAGGACAAGGGATATTTGCCGCGTTCGCGTTGGGCGGATTCGAGGCCGTCGATGTATTCGATGTTCGCATCGAGGAGCTGCTGCTGAACTTCGCGGTTGTAGGCATTGCATTCACCGGGGAGCGGATTTTCGCCGAAAAGGCCGAACGCCGTTTCGTTGCGGTTCGGCACCCGGACTACGATCAGGTCGACGCCCTGTTCCTTGAGATAGCGGTCGAGCGAAACGACCGCCCGGACAAAGTTGCTTTTAACGGGGTATGCGCCGACTGATCCCGCGACAAAGTAACCGTCTTCAAACCAGCGGCTTTGATTCTCTTTGGCGGCGGCGTTGTTCTGCGCCTGGGCCGGGGCGAGTTTTTCGGCGACTCCGGCAAATGAGCCGTGCGCTTTGAGGAGGGCGTCGATTTTGGCGCGGTCCTGCTTCATCGCTTCACTACGGGCGCGTCCGATCGCCGCATCGCCGCGCGCGGCCGACGGCAGCGGAGCGGTCAGTGACTTGGCGGAGGATTCGGAGGACGCCTCGGGCATATCAAGATTGGATTCTTCCGCCATCAGCATGAAGGCGGCGGGCAACAGGAGCAATGACAAAAATTTACGCATCAGGTTCCTCCTTGTGTTCAGTTTCACGCAGGATCATCTCCGCGGGGGTAAGGAATTTCTTCGCCTGGTTGCAGGCGCGGCAGCAGACGACCAGATTGCCGCGGGTGCTCCTGCCGCCGCGCGCCACCGGGACGAGGTGGTCGAGCGTCAGGTCTTCGGGTTTGAAGACGGAGTGACAATAATAACACTCGCCTTTGCGGAACAATTCCTGGAAATACGGGGTCTTGCGAAGCTCCTTCGCTTTCGCCCGTTCCCGTTTGATATGGCGCTCGTCGCGCTCGATTTCGACCCAGTCGTCCATTCAGCCCACACTCGCTCCAGATGCGATTTCGCCGTCGACCGTCACCAGTTTCAACTGGTCTCCGACCTTCGCCGCCAGCAGCATCCCCTGCGACTCGATGCCGCGGATTTTCGCCGGTTTCAAATTGGCCACGATCACGATCGTCCGGCCCACCATCGCTTCGGGGGTATAATAGAGGGCGATGCCCGCCACCAGCTGGCGGGTTTCGGCGCCGACCTCGATCGAGAGCTTGAGCAGTTTATCCGCGCCCTGGACCCGTTCGGCCGTCAGAACTTTTGCGGTCTTGAGCTGGGTGCGGAAAAATTCGTCGATGGTGACCGGATCGGCTACGTTGACCGCTTCTTCAGCCGCCTTGGGAGCGGACGCTTGCGCTGCTTCGACTTCGATCCGGGGAAAAAGGCCGCCGAGGTTGTTGACCTTGCGCCCCGCAATGTCGGTGGGGCGGGTCAGGTCGGAGAGCTTCAACGCGGCAAATGCTTCCGCTTCATACCCGAGCGCATGGCCCAGTTCCGCCATTTTGGACGGCATCACCGGCATCAGCAGCACGGCGACTTTGCGCAGCGCTTCGGCGGCGGTGAAGAGGACGGTGTTGAGTTTGGCCGTTTCGCCCTTTTTGGCGAGCGCCCACGGCGCGGTCTTTTCGAGGTAACGGTTGCCGGCGCGGACGGCGTTCATCACCGCCGCGAGGCCCTGGTCGAGCTTCATGCCGGTGATCGCCGAGGTCATCGCTTCGATCGCGCCCGAAACCGCGTCGTTGAACTCCTGCTCTTCGCCGGTGCTTTCGCCCGGCGCGGGAATCGCGCCCGCCGCGCTGCGGCAGGTCATGTTGACCACCCGGTTGAGGAGGTTGCCGAGGTCGTTGGCGAGGTCGCTGTTGTAGCGCGCCACAAAATTTTCTTCGGTGAACGACGCGTCCTGGCCCGGCGACATTTCGGCCAGGAGGTAGTAGCGGAACGCGTCGACGCCGCAGCGCTCGATCATCGCCATCGGGTTGATCACGTTGCCGAGCGATTTGCTCATTTTGGTCGAACCCGTGAGCCACCAGCCGTGGGCGAAAATCGTCCGGGGCAGCGGGAGGCCCATGGCTTTGAGCATAGTCGGCCAGTAGACGGTGTGGGTGGTCAGGATGTCTTTGCCGATCAGGTGATACGATGCGGGCCACCATTTTTCGAAGAGTTTTTCGTCCGAACGGTAGCCGACGCCGGAAATGTAGTTGATCAGCGCGTCGAACCAGACGTAGCAGACGTAATCGCGGTCGAACGGCAGCTCGATCCCCCACGCCAGGCGTGTCTTGGGACGGCTGATGCAGAGGTCGCCCAAATCCTTGCGGAGAAACCCGAGCGTCTCGTTGGCGCGGAAGGAGGGCTGGATGAATTCAGGGTGGGTCTCGATGTAATCGATCAGCCATTCGCGGTACTGGCCCATCTTGAAAAAGTAATTCGATTCGACGATTTCCGAGACGTCGCGGCCGCATTCCGGGCATTTTCCCTCTTTGAGGTCTTTCTCGGTGAAGAAGCGCTCGTCGCCGACGCAGTACCAGCCGGTGTATTCGGCTTTGTAGATTTCGCCGCGGTCATAGAGCTCCCGGAGGATTTCCGACACCACGCGTTTATGTTCGGGATCGGTGGTGCGGATGAATTTGTCGTTGGTGATGCCGAGCTCGCGCCACAGCTCCTGGAAGCGGATCACGGTTTCGTCGCAATGCGCCTCGGGTGTGATGTTGCGCGCGGCGGCGGCCTTCTGGACCTTCTGCCCGTGCTCGTCGGTTCCGGTCAGGAAAAAGGTCGGTTCTCCGAGCGAACGGTGGCAACGCGCCAGCACGTCGGCGAGAATGGTGGTGTAGGCGTGTCCGATATGGGGTTTGTCGTTGACATAGTAAATCGGCGTGGTAATGTAAAAATTTCGTTCATTCATAATATTTATGGGATTCCTGGAAAATAAATGTTGCATATTTTGCGTCTTATGCTATAAGTTAACATCGGAAAGCGTTGTTTGCAAATCCGCCGCTGATTGAATTTCGCCGAAACGGCACTATATTAATATGGTTTCGATTTGGTTAATGAATGGAAAACAATCATGCAAAAGCAAATGTTGAGCGGCAAGATTCACACCGCGCGTCTGACCGGGTGCGACCTGGAATACGAAGGCAGCATGGAAATCGACCCGGGCTACCTCAAGGAGGCGGGAATTCTGCCGTACGAAAAAATATTGGTGGTCAACCGGAGCAACGGCGAACGCCTTGAGACCTACGCGATTCCCGGAAAACCGGGAGAACGCGCGTTCTGCCTCAACGGGCCGGCCGCGCTCAAGGGGAAAAAAGGGGACGTGGTGACCATTATGGCATTTTCGCTCTTCAGTGCCGAAGAGGCGGCGAAGGTCGTGCCGAAGGTCATTGTCCTCAATGAGAAAAACGAGATCGTCGAGCGCAAGGGCAGGGTGCCGGAGGCCGATCTCTGAGAACCTTCGGGAGGCGGGATGAGGCGGAAACGAAAACGATCTTGCGCCGCTTCCGGGCAGGTGATCAGCGAATATGTGATCATGCTGGTGTTTCTTGCGATCATCGCGATCGCGCTGGTTTCGTTGAGTTACTACTTTTCGCTCTATGGCGGGCGGATGGTTGATATGGTAAGCATTGAATATCCGTAAAACGGAAACTCGGGAGGTTTTTATGCTGAAGCGCGGGAAAATGAGGCGCCAGAAGGGGCAGGCGATCGTCGAGTACATCATCCTGGTCGTAGTTGTTGCGTTGGCGGCGTTCTTCGTGCTGACCGCGTTCAGCACCCGGCTCCGCGACCTTGTGACCGGCGCGACCGTCGCCCTCGGCGGAACCCCGTCCGAAGGCGCCGACAAAGACGTCAAGGACCTGGTCAAGGATCTCGGCGCCGACGGCGAAATGAAGTAACTTCGCCGGCCTTCCGGCGGAGCGGAAACGGAAACTCCGTTTCCCTGACTCATTGCGGAGAAGGTGATTGTTCGGATACAATCACCTTCTCCGCTTGTTTTTTGTCCGTTTCACACCGGTTTGTCGCGGGCGGTCAGCGGCGGACCTGTGTCCATACGGTCAGTCCGGTCAGATCCTTCCGGTCTTTGAACAGCGCCGAAAAGAGGAAAGCCGCCGGCGCCAGCACCGCGTTGACGATGATGGCCGTCCAGTACGAGTGCACCGCCAGCGCCAGACCGGCCGGCAGCGCGCCGAAGGTGTTGAGCATCAAATAGACGTTGCAGACAAGCGCAACGGCGGTCCCCCAGACGATGCCCCGGTTCGTTACGCGGGTGGTGAAAAATCCGAGCATGAAGATCGCGAACATCCCGCCGCCGAACATCGAGCCGATGATGATGCCGAAGTTGACCATGCTCTCCTTGTCCGGAATATAGTAGATCCCGACTGCTCCGGCAATCATGAGCATGCCTGTGACACAGGCGACGGCTTTGGCGAACCGGAGGCATTCACGATCGCTGCGCTCCCGCCCGAAGCGCTTGAGGAAATCCTCGGTGGAAACAGTCGCGATCGCGTTGATCGAAGAAGACAGCGAGCTCATCGCCGCCGCCAGGCAGGCGGAAATGATCACGCCGCCGACGAACTGCGGGGTCTTGGTCAGGATGAAGTGCGGCAGCACCTGGTCCGCCTCCAGTCCGTTCAGCGCCGGATCGGGGAAGATGCGATAGTACGCGAACATGCACGTCCCGAGGAAAAAGAAGATCAGCCAGGTGGGAATGCTGACCAATCCGCAGATCACAGTCGCCTTGCGCGCCTCATGGAGCGACTTCGAAGCAATGTAGCGCTGCACCATATTCTGGTTGGACGAGTATTCGGTGATGAACTGTACCAGCCCCAACAGCATGACCACCAGAAACGTCCGGTCGTTCAGCGCGAAACTGACCGGGCCGAGGCTGAATTTGTTATATTCGACGCCGATCTCGAAGACCTGCGGCAGCCCTCCGGGCAGCGCGAACACCATCAAACACAAACAGAGCACGCCGCCGCCGAGCAGGATGATGGTCTGCACCACATCGGTCCAGATCACCGCTTCGATGCCGCCGAACATGGTGTAAAGCGCCACCACCACCCCGGTAATCATGATGCCGGTGACGACATTCAACCCCAGCATCGGCGCCACTGCCAGAGAAACCAGGTAAAGCACGGTTCCCAGCCGGAACAAATTGAGCACGATGAAGCTGACCGAGGCATACGAGCGCACCAATACGCCGTAGCGCCGTTCGATGTATTCGAACGCGCTCGCCGACGTGCCGCGCCGGAAGAACGGAATGAAAACGATCACCGCCAGCACCAGCGCCACCGGCAAGGTCAGGTTCTGGACAACCTGCCGGTAATCGAGGATGTAGGCTGCCGCCGGCATGGCCAGAAAGGTGATCGAACTGATCGAATATCCCACCATCGACAGCCCGATCGCCCAGCCGGGAATCGTCCGCCCGCCGAGAAAATACTTTTCAGTGCTTTCGTTCCGGCGGGCGAAGTAGACCCCCATCGCGGCGGTGGCGATGAAAAAAAGCGCCACCGCCACCAGATCCCATGGTCTCTGCATCGTGTTTTTCCTTATAAATGGTTACTTGATCAGTCCGGCGATTGCCGCGTCGGAGAGACGGTCGAACTCCGGGTACATGCCGTGGATCGCCTGCGGAAATATCCTGAACTGTTTGTGTTCGGACGGAATCACGTTGAACGCGGCGCGCACCCCGGTTGGCGGGCAGGTGCCGTCGATCAGCCCGGTGACGACCAGTACGTCGGCGCGCGTGATCCGGGCGGCGAAGTAGACCGCGTCGTAATAGGGAACGGCGTCGGCGACGGCCGGATTGGACGGCTTGCCCTGCTTGAAAGCAATGAAATTCGGCCAGCCGTTGCGCCGCCCGGAGAAGACGCCGCCGTGGTCGCACAGCGCCGGTTCGAGCGCGATGACGCCGGTCACGGCTTCGGGGAACAGCCCGGCGGCGACGAGCGCCTGGGCTCCGCCCTGGCTGGCGCCGTAGACGATCAATGTTTTGCCGTCCCAGTCCGGGCGGGTCTGGAGATACGCGACCGCCCGGATCAGCCGCCGGAACATGCCGTTGAAATAGATTTTTTCGCGGCTGTCGGCGTTTTCCAACCGGTAGTTCTTCATCGGACCGCTGTAGAGGTCGCCGTACTCTTTGCCCGGCCGCCAGTTGGGCAGTCCGTGCGCGTTGACGTCGAGCACCAGCAGCCCCATGGCGGCATAACGGTGCTGGATGAGGGCGCTGCGGACGCCGGCGGCGTGCCAGGTAATCAGCGCCGGATATTTGCGGTCGGGCATGCCCGCGGGTTTCGTGAGGCAGGCTGAAACCGCGCCGCCGCGCTGCAGCGGAATTTGCACGTCGAAGGCTTCGATTTTGCCTTTGTATTCCGGCGCGGCTTCGACCGGAGACACCGCCGGAACACCGGGATCGGCCAGCACTTCGCGCTTGACTTCGTTCCAGAATGCGTCGAAATCCTCCGGCTCCGGTTTACCCGGCCGGAGTTCCTCCGCGCCGATCAGCGCTCCGGCGCGGGCGTAGATTTTGCGGCCGTCGGGCAGGAAAAAGTCGAGCTTGACCAGCAATCCTCCCGCTTTTTTGACCTCGATTTCCAGCATGGCCGGATCGGCGGAGGCGACGATTTCGCCCTTGCCCGCCAAGCCGTGGTCGCCGGAATAGGAGTAATGCAGTTTCGCGCCGGGAACCGCCTGGCCGTCTTTGGTGACCCAGGCGCGGACGGCGACTGTTTCGCCCGGCCGGTAAACGCCGCTTTCGCGGGTGGTGAACGCCTCGACCTTGTAACCGTCCAGCACGGCGGTCGGCTGGGTGTCGAGTTCCAACGCCGACAAAGGCGCCCCAAGCAGGCCGAAAACAGCCAGGGCGAACAGTAGACGGAGCATGATCATATCGAGTATCCTTAACGTTTTTTCTGCCATTGACCGGGGTAGACCGGCGGCGTGTCTTTTTCGAGGTAGGCGCGTGAGAAGTAATAGAGCCAGCCGTCTTCGGTGCCGACGATCAAATCGAGCTTGCCGTCGCCGTCCCAGTCGGCCGCGTAAGGCGCGGCGGTGTGGTTGGCCAGCCGTTTATTGCTGCTGTCGCCCTGGTCGACGAAGAGCGGGCTGAGCCGGTCGTCCGACTTGTTCAGCAGAATCCGGGCGTTGAGGTTGTCCATCAGCAAGTCGAGTTTGCCGTCGCCGTTCCAGTCGACGAGCTGGATCACGCTGCGACCCTCCTGTGCCGATTTGGTCGGAATTTTCATCATCGACTGGTGATTCCAGATCATTGAGCGGAAAAACGGCGCGTCGAAGCGGAAAATCCGTTTTCCGGGCTTGAGCCCCAGCGTGCCGTCCGTCCGCCGGTAACGCTGGTACCACGCCAATTGGTCTTCGTGATCCTGCGTCACGTAATCCGTCAGCCCGTCGCCGTCAAGGTCGATGACGACCGGGCGGCAGCGGTGCGCGGTGATGAGCTCTTTGCCGCGCGGCTTATGGCGGCTGTTGGCGGGGTATGGCGTTTCACCGGGCCAGTCGACCTCGATCAGCACGCCGGGCGCGAGTTGAGGATCGCGCTTTGTTCCGATGTTGCGGAAGAAGGTATGATCGCCGCGCACTCCGGAAACGATCAGGTCGGGCTTGCCGTCGCCGTCCCAGTCGGCGACTTCGATGTTGAG
>JAVBUI010000059.1:0-8826 GCA_031555495.1 Victivallaceae bacterium
CCAGGGCCGCGTGGCGTGAGGCCCCGTCGCTCCGCGCTGGTGCGCTCCGCTCCTACCTGGTCTGCGGCACGCTTAGACCACCACCCACACGTCCTCGCCCGAGTGCAGGGCGATCAGCAGTTTTTCAAGCTTCTCATTCGAAATCGGCTTCAGCAGCACCCCCGTAAACACCCCGGGCGCAAAACTCAACTTCGCCTCGGTATCGGCCGTCACCGCCACAATCCGCAAATCCGCAAGCGCCGCATCCCCTCTGATCTCCTCCGCCAACTCCACACCGTTCATCTCCGGCATCCACATGTCCGTCAACACAAAATCAAACTTCCGATCCCTCTTCAGCACCTCCAGCGCCTCGCTCCCCGAAGTCGCGGACACACTCTCAATTCCAAACCGCGCCAGCAGTGCCGACAAGACCTTCAAATTCAACGTCACATCGTCGACGATCAACGCCCGGCCGCCCGAAACAGACGCCGACACGCGCTCCATCTTCGCCTCCGGTTCTCCGCCCGCCGACACGCGCGGCACCCCCTTGAGCTCAATGGTGAACGTACTCCCGCGGCCCTCTTCACTTTCCAGCAGAATCCGCCCGTTCATACAAGCGATCAGGCGATTGGAAATCGCCAGTCCCAGCCCGCTGCCCTTGTAAGTATGTGTGTCGCGCACCGCGTCCTGCTGGCTGAACGGTTCAAAAATCTTCTTGTGCGCCTCAGGCTTGATCCCGATGCCGGTATCCCGGATGCCGATACTCAAATCATTGTCGGAATAACCGACCCTGACCGTGATTCCCCCCGCCGCGGTGAACTTGACCGCGTTGCCGATGATATTCAGCAGCGCCTGCCTCAAACGCATGTTGTCGAGCTCAAGCAAAGGCAGGTCGGATGGGCAGTCAAGCTCGAAATAAAGCCCCTGCTGGCGCGCCTTGTAGGAAAATACCGACTTGAGCTCCTCAAGCAACACCTTGAGGTCGGTGGGCTTCGGCACCAACACCATTTGCTCCGCTTCCAGCTTCGAAAGGTCGAGAATATCGTTGATCAGATAAAGCAGCGAATTGCCCGCCAGGTTGATCGCCTTGAGGTAATCGATCTCCTCCGTCTCCGACAAATCCGCCCCCTGCAGCAGCTCGCTGAAACCGATGACGGCATTCAGCGGCGTCCGCAATTCATGGCTCATGGTGGCCAGGAAGTAGCTCTTGGCCCGGTTGGCCGCCTCCGCCTCCTTCAGCGCCGCCTCGAGCCGCCGCTGTCCCTGCCGCAGGTCGGTGACGTCGGAAACGGCCTCGACCACGTTGACCACTTCGCCCTCCTGGTCAAGGACCGGCAGCGCCTTGAGCTGGCACTCCCGTTCGCCGACGGTAATATCAAGCGTCACCAGCGATTTCGTCCTCACGACCTCCTTCACCGTACAGGGCTCCACTCCGCCCGGCACGCCGCACATATTTTCGTAACAGGGCCTGGTCAGCATCTCCTCCATCGTATGGCCGAACATCTCGAGCGCCGCCGGGTTGCAGTTGAGGACGTTCCGGTCGCGGTCATAGAGGACGACCGAAATCGGCATGGTCGAGAGAATCATGCGGTTCTGCTGGGTCAGCAGCTCAAGCGAATGCTGCTGAAGCTGTTTCTTTTTCGCCAGCGCGATGATGCCGGCCGAAGAGTGGAGAATGTTGCGTTCCACATCGGTGATCACCCGGCACTGCTTGCCGAAACCGACGCCGAGGATGCCGTAGAGACGCTGATCGACCATCACCGCCACCGCAAGCAGGGTTTTGCAGGCCGGTTCCCGCAGGACATCGGCGTACTCCGAATTCAGGATATCGGGAATATACAGCTCTTTTTCGGTGGCGATGAGCTCGCGCCACTGTAAAAACTGCGGGAGGAAGGCGGGATCCTTGATCTCCCTGAGCGAAATCGCCCCCGGCGACAAGTTTTCGTACTCGAAGCGGATGCTTCCGTCGTCGCCGTAAACCCCGAGGTAAACCCGGCCCGCGTCAAGCTGTTCGACGATCAGCCGCAAGATCGCGTCCACGTTCGTCCCGAAATCATCCTCCATGACGATCTGCGCCAGACCGGCGTTGACCGATCTCTCACATTCGACGTAGTTCTGAAGCGTTCGGATCAATTCCTGGCGCTCATTCGCCAGTGCGACGCTTTCGGTGACATCCTGCAGCGCGCCGAGATATTGATTTTGGTCATATTCGTTGCGCCTCACCGTAAGCCGGTAGTCACGTTTGGTGCCGGCCGAATGGCAAAGCATGTCCAGAGACGGCACGTGTCCATTGACCAGCAGGTGCTTTTGCTTTTCAAACTCAGGCAGGTCGGCCGGCTCGATCCAGTCGGCCAATTGCACGCCCTCGCCCGGCACCGAAATCGCCAGCCCCGGCAGCGGAGCGCCGCCGATCTGCTCGATCATCGAGTTCCGGTCGCCGGTGAAATAGGAAATTTTCGCCAGCGCGGCGGCATTGTTGAGCAGAAGATTCAAGGTCGCGAGCTGTTTTTTCTGTTCGCGCTCCTCATAAATGTCGACCGCGGTCTCCAGCACATAGAGCATCTTGCCGTTGTGATCGTAAATCGGCTGCGTGGTGATTGCGAAAAGCCGGGAATGGCCGGCAAAATCGATTTTGGCCATGCATTTCCCGCCCATGGATTGCCGCGCCGGACACCAGTCCGGCGGCTCGTCGCATTGGCAAAGCGCCTTGTGGCACTTGGCGCCGACCAGTTCGGCTTCGGTTTTCCCGACGACTTCGCAGGCTTTGGGATTGATGGAGATGATGGTATAATCCAAGTCGAAGAGCATGATCGGGATATTGACGTTGTTGAAAATCTGCTTCTGCAGCGTCAGGCTCTGCTTGATCTCGTTCATGCGGTTGTGCCGGTCGAGCGCGAGCAAATACAAATTGCCGATATTGCGGATCCAGGCATAATCCGCCTCGGAGAATTGATGAACATTGTCGACATAATCAAGACAGATGAATCCGGCCAGGCGTTCTTTCACCCAGATGCCGTAGAAAAGCGATGAACGGATATGAAAACGGTTTTTGAGAACACCGGCAAGCTCCTGCTGCCATGGCAGGGGGTGATCCATATTAATTTCAATATATCGGTGCGCGCGAAGCAGCTCATCTATCCCGGCGAGTTCATCGGCGCGCAGCACGTCCGCGTCGTGCCAGGGCAGGCCGCTGCGGTTCCAGTTGTACCGCATGCGGAACAGCGTCGGATCCTTTTCGTCGCAGAGGAATACGTCGCAGAAGCTGGCCTTCGTCTGCACTCCGAGCTGGCTCAGGATGGCGGGCATGGTCTGTTCGAGGTCGTCGTCGTTGGAGATGAGCTCCAGACAGCGGTTCAGATGCTGCTCGTTCTCAATATAGACGTCGAGGTCCAGAATGTTCTGCTGGAGGCGTTTTTCCAGTTCAAGTTCGTCGGTGACGTCGACGCCCATGCCGACGATCAGCCGCCGTCCGTCGCTGCCGGTGACGATTTTTTTGTATACTTTGGATTGAACGAGCTCGCCGCTTTTGCTGTAGACACTTTCGACTTCGCAGAAAGACTCGCCGCTTTTGAGCAGTTCGCTATCCTGTTTCAGGAATTTTTCGGTGCCGTCGCGGCGCCATTCGGAGTCGTTGAGCCCAATGCCGGAGCCGGTCTCCTGCCCGGAAAGCCTGTAGTAGGAGTCGTTCAAAAAAAGGTAACGGAAGTCGTCGTCGACGTCTTTGACAAAAATGTACCCGGGAAGATTGTCGAGCGTATCCTGAAGCAGCGCCGCCCGCCCCTCCGCCTCGTCCCACCGTCTCCGGAAAAACAGCGCCGATGCGATTACGCCGGCCAGGAAGGCAATCAGCACCACCCCGGCGAATACGCCCCAGTCCGCCCCGGATGGCCCCGGAGTTGCAACACCAAGAAAAAGAAAGATCACGATTCAGTCTCCACTCGCGTAAAACAGCGTAAAAAAATAAAACAAGGTTTAATTTAGCATAACTTATTTCGCTTGTCCATCGCCGATCGGATTTTATGCGAAAAGAGTGAGGGGACCGGATCGAGCGTGGACGCTGGCGCGGCCGCCTCCGCTCGGGCCGGGCTCAGGGCGGAACTGCGTTCCGCTCTCTTGAGCTGGGCTTCGCCCGGGCGGGGGCGGCGAGGTTTCACCTCGCACTTCACAAGAGGGCTCCGCGCCCGCTTGACTCTGCGCCAGGGCACCGCCCTGGACCAGGTTACTTCACGCAATACGATCTCAATCGCTCGATCTCGCCCGCCCACAGCGTTTCGTCGATCGTCTCCAGCACCAGCGGAATATCGTCAAGCCGGGAATCCCGCATCAGCCGCCGGAAGGTATCTTCCCCCAACTCCCCCATCCCGATGCTGTTATGCCGGTCAAGATGTCCGCTGAGCTTGCTCTTGGAGTCATTGAGGTGCATCCCGGCAAGCAGATCGAAGCCGAGGTGCTTCTCGAACTGCCCCATCGTCCACGCATACCCGTCCTCGCTCACCAGGTCGTACCCCGCCGCATACGCGTGACAGGTGTCAAGACAAATCCCCACCCGCCCCGGACGGCCGATCACCTTGACCAGATACGCCAGTTGCTCAAAGGAATATCCGAGGTTGGTCCCCTGCCCGGCGGTGTTTTCGATCACCGCCATCACGCCCGGCACCTCGTCGACCGCCAGCCGGATGCTCTCGCCGATCAGCTCGAGACATTCGGTTTCACTCATCAGATTGAGGTGGCTTCCGGGGTGAAAATTCAGCTTGCACAGCCCCAGTTCGGCAACCCGCTTCATTTCTCCGGCAAAGGATTCGCGCGAAAGCGCCAGTTTCTCCGGGTCCGCCTGTCCGAGGTTGATCAGGTAGCTGTCGTGCGGCAACACCATTTCCGGCGCGAAGTTGTGGTCGCGGCAATTCTGTTTGAACGCGGCGACCGAGGACGCCTCGAGCGGCGGAGACGACCATTGACGCTGATTCTTGGTAAACATGGCAAAAGCAGTCGCCCCGATCGCCGCCGCATTCAGCGGCGCGTTTTCGACCCCTCCGGCGATACTGACGTGCGCTCCGATGTACTTCATTTGAAAATCTCCTCCGTCAACTTGACGAAATCCCCGACCGTCAGCCGGTCCGGCCGGATCTCGGTCGGAATCCCGAGCGCGGCGAATGCCTCACGGACTTTGGCGGGTTCATAGCTTGCCGCAAGCACCTTGCAGAGCTGTTTCCGGCGCTGGGCAAAGGCGGTCTTAACCACTCCAGATACCCGTTTGCAAAACTTCGACTCCGGCAGCTCGGTACGAAGCGTGAATTCGGCAATCGCCGAATCGACCTCCGGCGCCGGATAGAACACCTCCGGCGGCACCGTGCGGGCAACTTTCACATCGTAAAGAAGCTGTGTCCGAACGCTCAACGCGCCATAGCTCTTGGTTCCCGGCGACGCGGCGAGGCGTTCGGCCATCTCTTTTTGCAGCATGAAACTCAACGCCGTCGGCGGCGACGGATACTCCAGCAACCGGGCGATGAAGACCGAGCTGATCGCATAAGGAAGATTGGCAATCGCCCGGAACGGCACGCCAATGGGCAATATTTCGCCGAGGTCGACCTTGCAGGCATCGGCTTCGACCAGCGTAAAGCGGTCCGAAACGACTTCGCGGCGCAACCGCTCCGCCAGCCGGTGGTCGTATTCAACCGCGACCACCCGGGCCCCGGCGTCGAGCAGGAGCCTGGTCAACGCGCCGAAACCGGGGCCGACTTCCAGCACCAGTTCGCCCGGTTTGATTTTCGCGTCGCGGACGATCGCTTCGAGGAGGTTGCCGTCGAGCAGGAAGTTCTGGCCGAGGCCGCGGCCGGGCCGCATCCCGAGTTTGTCGAGTTCGGAGAGGAGCTGCTGCTTGTTCATCAGTGCTTGCCCCCCCCGGCGCAACCGCATCCCCCGCCGCAGCGGTGAGCGTTGCCGCAGAGATCGGCACTGCCGCACTTCGACGCGGCCGAGGGACGGACAGCGGCAAAAGCGCTCGGCAACTTTTCAAGTTCGGCCGAGCCGCAGCTTTCGCAACTTACTTCAGCGTCGAAGCGGGGCACCAGCTTCGTTTCTTCTACGCCGCAATGATTGCAGCGATAACGGAAAATCGGCATAAATTCAACTTCTCCCTTGTTCAATCCTGTTTCGGTGATAATGTAATGCCGAAATGAATATTTTACAAAAGGATCACTTCTAAAATGAAACGAATCGTCGTCGTCGCCGCTGTCATCAGGCGCGGCAATCAAGTCCTGGTCACCGACCGGCCGCCGGACAAACCGCCCATGGGCTGGGAGTTCCCCGGCGGCAAGGTCGAGCCGGGCGAAAGCATCGCCGAGGCGCTGCGCCGGGAATTGCGCGAGGAACTCAACGTCGAAGCGGTCGTCCTCGACCAGCTTTGGGTTTTGAGCCACCGGACTGGCGACCGGGAAATCGTGCTTCACTTCCTTCGCTGTGCAATCGACCGCGATCCCGAGCCGCGCGAGGGGCAGAACTGGCGGTACATCGATGTTTCGGAACTCGGGGCGGTCGACCTCCTGCCCCCCGATAAGCCGGTGGCCGACTTCCTCGCCGCGTCAAAAAAATAAAAAAAAGAAAAAGCGCGAAGCGCAAAAAAAAGAAACTCGCCCTCCGTCGTACGGAGGCGCGGTCCAGCGGCGAAACGCTGGTCGCTCGCCTCGGGCGAGCGAAGCTAAGGAAGCCAAGCGCAGCGCTCCCCCCAACGTCGGCGGAGCCGACTCCATCCTGCGAGAGCGAGGTCGGCAGCCGCGTCGCGAAGCGACCGGCGAACGACACCGAGCGAAGCAGGCCGCGGATACTGAATGATTGGAATGTCCATCCAAATGGCGGTTTCAGCCATGTTCAAGCCGGTTTTGTGATGCTATACTATAATAGCAGAACAAATTTCATGCCGCATTGCGGCGCAACCCCCGGAGAGAACGACTATGAAACGCTGCCCCGCCACCCCGCTGATCGTTCACGATCCCTATTTCTTGATCTGGTCCGCCGCCGACCGGGTCAACGAAGACATCGCGCGCCACTGGACCGGGAAGCCGATGGGCATGGAAGCGCTGGCCCGGATCGACGGCCGGAGCTGCCGTCTGATCGGAACGGCATGGAATATTCCCGCCGCGGAGGTAACCGGCCAGGAAGTACATCCGACCCGGACCATCCTGACCTTTGCACAGGACGGGGTCAAGATCGCAGTTACCTTTCTCACTCCGGCGCTGCCGCATAAGCTGGACATTCTCTCCCGCCCGGCAAGCTATGTCGATTTTGAGGTTTCTTCGCTCGACGGAAGCGCCCACAAAGTCGAATTCTGCTTCGGCCTCCATGCTACCGTCGCCGTCGACGCCCTCAGCGAAAAGGTCAATTACTTTCGCGGCCGCGCAGGCGGACTCGAATTCACCCGGTTCTCCTCCGCTTCGCAAAACATCCTCGGGCGCGTCGGGGACGACATCCGGATCGACTGGGGACACGCTTATTTGGCCATCGACCGCAAAGCCGCCCCCGCTTCGGCGGTCGAGCTTGCGGGCCGAATCACCGGGGAATTCGCCCGGACCGGCACGGTGAGCGGCCTCGACGACCTCCTTGACGCTCCGGTTCCCGCCTGCGGCATGGATTTCAACCGGGCGGCCATGATGGCGGTCTCCTTCGCCCTCGCCGTGCCGGCATCGGGAACGGCTTCGCAATACCTCATCGCCGCCTACGACGACATCCGTTCGATCGAATACCTCGGCGTCCAGCTGACCGCCTGGTACCGCCGGAACGGCCTCGACTTCAAGGATCTCCTGCGCCTCGCCGCCGAAGAGTATGAAACACTCAAAGAGGAATGCGCGGAATTCGACCGTGAACTCACCGCCGACCTCGCCGCCTCCGGCGGGAAGGATTACGCACGGCTCTGCTCGCTCGCCTACCGCCAATCGATCGGCGCCCACAAACTGGTCGCGGGGCCGAACGGCGAAGCGCTCTTCTTCTCCAAGGAAAATTATTCCAACGGCTGCATCGGCACGGTCGACATCACCTACCCCTCGGCCCCGCTTTATCTGCTGGTCAATCCGGTTCTGCTCAAGGGAATGATGATTCCGATCCTCGACTACGCCTCGTCGCCGCGCTGGCGCTTCCCCTTCGCCCCGCACGACCTCGGCACCTATCCCAGGGCCAACGGCCAGGTCTACGGCGGCGGCGAAGAGACCGAGGAGGACCAGATGCCGGTCGAAGAGTGCGGCAATATGCTGTTGCTTGCCGGTGCGCTGCTGAAATTCCACAACGACCTCGATTTCGTCGGGCATTACCGCGCGAAGCTCGCCGAATGGGCGCAATATCTCGCGGGTTTCGGGCTCGATCCGGCCAACCAGCTCTGCACCGACGACTTCGCCGGGCATTTGCCCCACAACGCCAATCTGTCGCTGAAAGCGATCCTCGCCCTCGGCGCTTACGCCCAAATCGCGGGCGCGCTCGGCGACCGGGAGGAGGAGACGAAGTATCTGGAACTCGCCCGCGGCTTCGCCGGACGCTGGCAGGAACTCGCCGGGGACCGTGACTGCTACCGCCTGGCCTTTGATCAACCGGGAAGCTGGAGCCAGAAGTACAACCTGGTCTGGGACAAATTGCTCGGCCTCAATATTTTTCCGGTGGGAATCGCGAAGAAGGAGCTCGCCTTCTACCGCGGCAAAATCGAACGCTGCGGCCTTCCGCTCGACAACCGCAAAGGCTACACCAAGCTCGACTGGCAGGTCTGGTCCGCATAAGCGCTAAGTTATTATTGACAAAATCCGTCTTTCATGTTATATTAAAGGTGGAAACCTAATACACAAGGAGAAGACGCCATGCCGGACCGAATCG
>JAVBUI010000252.1:0-6234 GCA_031555495.1 Victivallaceae bacterium
CCTCGCCTTTGGAATCCCGCCAGGGCCGCATGGCCCTGGACCCGTCGCTTCGCGCTGATGCGCTCCGCTCCCTCCTGGCGCTTTGGCACGCTTGACATTTTGGTGATGAAGGTTTATAGTAAAGCAACATGAACAAATACGAACAAAATCGCAGCGTGTGCTCCGGGGGCCGGAATACGGTTTCGCCGTCGTTCGTTGTTTCCATGGCTTCGCTTCTCCTTCGACTTACTTGCGCCGGCCGGGCCTGAGTAAAGACGCCCGCGCTTCCGTTCCGGATGCGACCCCTCCCGGCCGGTGACAGTTCCCTGATTCCATTCCGCCTGATCGGTCGTCTTTGCGTATTGCGGCGGTTGTGGAATCGTTATTATTACCATATTTTTTCGAAAGAGTCACCATTATGAATTCCTATCCCAAATACCGGGCCCCCGAGTCCGTTGAAATTGAAAACCGGGTCTGGCCGACCCGCCGGGTCACCAAGGCTCCCGTCATGGTGCCGGTGGATCTGCGCGACGGCAATCAGGCGTTCGCCAATCCGATGAACGTCGAAACCAAAATCGAATATTTCAAAATGCTCTGTTCGATCGGGTTTAAAGAGATCGAAGTCGCCTATCCCGCCGCCTCGACCGAGGAGTTCGAGTTCGTCAGGCGCCTGATCGTTGAAAAGATCATTCCGGACGATGTCAGAATCGTGGTCTTCACCGCTGCGCGGCGCGATCTGATCGACCGGACCATGGCGGCGATCGAGAACGTGAAGCAAGCGACCGTACATTGTTACATCGCGGCGAGCGAGCTCCACCGGATTTTCGTCTTCGGCAAGAGCCGCGAAGAACTGATCGCCACCGCGGTCGACGGAACCCGGATGATCGCAGAGGCGATTGAATCGTGCGGGATGCGCGGCTCGGTCAATTATGAGTTTTCTCCCGAGGAGTTCTCCGACAGCGACGTCGATTTCATCGTCGGGATGGCCGAAGCAGTCCACGACGCCTGGCAGCCGCGCGGGTTCGGCGACTGCATCATGAATCTGCCTTCAACGGTCGAGCGGCGGCCGCCCAACGAGTACGCCGACAAAATCGAATATTTCCGACGCCATTACCGCTATTGCACCGACACGGTGATCAGCGTTCACACTCACAACGATCAAGGCTGCGGCATCGCCGCCGCCGAGATGGCGGTGCTGGCCGGGGCCGACCGGGTCGAGGGGACGCTGGCGGGACACGGCGAACGCACGGGCAACATGGATCTGATTACCTTCGCGCCGAATTTCCAGTCGCGCGGGATCGAAACCGGGCTGGATTTTTCCCGGCTGCCGGAGATATCGGCTTTTGTGGAAAAAGTTTCGGAAATCGCCGTCCATCCCCGCGCGCCGTATGCCGGGGAGCTGGTGTTTACCGCTTTTTCGGGGACGCACCAGGACGCGATCCGGAAAGGGCTGGCGCGGAGGGAGGAGATTGCGGAGCACTTCAAGCAGGGGTGGAAAATGCCCTACCTCCAGATCGACCCCGCCGACGTCGGGCGGAGTTACGAAAAGCTGATCCGGATCAACAGCCAGTCGGGGCGCGGCGGTATCGCCTACATCCTCGAAAGCATGTACCATATTCCCGTACCAAAGGCGATGCAGTCCATGGTCGCCCGGGCCGTCCAGCGCGAGGCGGAAGCGACCGGCAAAGAGCTTTCGCCGGATGAGGTTTACCGGATTTTCCGCGAGAAGATCGTTTCGCCGACCGACGCTGCGTTCAAGCTCTCCGACTTCCGGATCCGGCGGCCCGCTTCAGCGACCGATCCCGGGACTGCCGTTGAATTCACGCTGGAGGCGAGGGACGTTCCTTACCAATGCAGCGGCATCGGCGAAGGGCCGATTGAAGCGGTAGTGGCCGGGCTCGGCCAGTGCCCGGAGATTCCGGCCTTCGCCTTTGAAACCTACAGTGAACACGCGATGGGAAGCGGCGCCGACGCGACGGCGATCGCCTTCATCGGCGTCCGCATGGCGGATGGTGCGCTTCATTACGGCGCGGGCATCGATGCGAGCATCAATATCGCCGCGGTGCAGGCGTTGGTGAATGCGCTCAATCACGCAGTCGGCACGATTGCCCCGTGACGTGTGAGCAAATCCCGGACGCGCCCGAGGTCGAGGTTGCCCGGAGCGTTATTGGTTTGCGCCCCCAGCGCGGCCAGCGCTCCGGCGGCCTGTCCGGTCGCCATGCAGCTTGCCTGGACCCGCAGCGCCGAATTGGCGAGCCGGTCGCTTGAAATCAGCCGCCCGGCGGCCACGAAACGGCGGCTGCCGCACGGAATCAAAGCGCCGCGCGGAACCTGCGGCACGGTGCCGGGAGTAAGGTCGCGTTTGTCGAGTCCGAGTTTGGCGTCGTGGAGGTCGATCGGGTAAAAGGCGTTGCAGAGCGCGTCGGGGTAAACGGTCCCGGCGGCGTATTCGAGGGCGGTGACGGTCGCTTCGCCGACGATGGTCCGGGTTTCGCGGACGCCGCATTCGGTACCGTCGAGGCGGAACTCGAGTTTCTCCAAGCCCGGCTGGCGACGGAGGAAACGATAGAGCCGGAGCAAGGTTTCGCGTCCGGCGATTTCCATCCGGGTGCGTCCGGCGCTGTCACAGCCGTTGATGCCTGAGATGTGGTTGCTGTTGTTGGCGCGGCCGAGGAGGACGTGGGGATTGAAACCGCCGCCCCAGCCGGTGTCTTCGTAGCGGACCTCGCCTCGGGCGACCGCCGCATCAAAAGCGATGGTGATGGCGGGAATGTCGAGATCCTCGGGGCGGTAGCCGATCGCGTAGACGCTCATGGTGCCGGGCTGGCACGGAGTGGCGACGCGAAGTTCGTAGCCGGCCATGTGGGCGGCGTTGGCGTCGCCGGTGCAATCGACCACGATTTTGGCGGAGATGTCGTAGAGCCCGTCTTTGCCGCAGAGCATGGCGGTCCAGCCGTCCGGCGTGCCGTTGAGCCCGCCTAACATGGTGTGGTAACGCACGTCGATGCCGGCGGAGGCGAATTTCTGCTCGGCCAACGCGGCGAAAAGGACGGGATCGATCGGAACTTGCTGCTTCCAGTGCCGCCCCGGATCAAGGTTGACGAAGTCGGGTAGTTCGCGTCCGGATTCGGCGACGGTTTCTTTGACCAGGTCCCAGCCGATTCCGGCGATGATCTGTTTGCCCCAGGCGTGGAAAAGTCCGGGGAAGTGGATGCCGGCCGCAGTGGCTGTGCCGCCCGGAATTCCGTTTTTTTCGACCAGACAAACCGTTGATCCGGCCAGACCGGCCTGAAGCGCGGCGCAAATCCCCGCTGCTCCGGCCCCCACCACCAGCACGTCGAATGTTTTCATGGCACAATCTCCTTTGTAAGTTACTATATTCGGAAATCATGCGAAAAACAACCGGAGATCGGGATCTTTTGATGGAAAAATGCCGGTTTGTCAAACCCCCGTCCCGGCCAACGTATTGTAGCCGTCTCCCAGCAGGTCGGCCGATGCGCTGTTGCGGTTGTCTCCCGTGCCGTTGCTCAGGGGATATTTTGTGTTATCGTATTTGTAGTTGTAGCATTCGTTGAAGCCGCGGGCGGCGACGTGGCCGTCGGCGTAGCCGATGTTCGCCCGGGAATTCGTTCCCGGATATTGCGTGGGGGAGGCGTCGGTGTTGATCCGGAAGTCGCCGTTGCCGCCGTGGCGGTAGCTGATCCAGAAGACGCCGTTGAAATGGGCGACCCGGCCGCGCTGGTTATCGCCGAAGGAGACGATCCGGCTCGGAGCGTAGTTGGCGGAGAGTTTGCGCCATTTGCTCGCCGTCCCCTGTCCGGTGAAGCCGAGCCCGGTATGATAATAGGAGTTCACGCCGTAATGGGTATAGGCGTAGGCGGTTTCCACCGCGGCGGCGGTCTCCGCGCTCGTCGAACCGGCCACCTTGCGCTGTTCGCCGGGACAGATAAAAGTGCCGTTATTGCTGTAACGCGTATAGGTGACGCCGTAACCGGGGCCCGTCCGGTTGAACGAGGCGTCGAAGCCGGACAATACGAGGAAGAAGGCGATTCCGCCGGGCGTGTAGTACGGGATGATCCATTCGTTGCTCTCGTTTGAATACATGCTCGACGCCAGCGTCAGCTGTTTGAGATTGTTGATGCACTTGCTCGACAAAGCCACGCCGCGGGCCTTGTTCAGCGCCGGAAGCAACATCGCCGCCAGGATTGCGATGATGGCGATGACCACCAGCAACTCGATTAAGGTGAAAGTTTTTTTCATTCCGCGCCCTTTCTCTTGGAATCCGAATTTTTAATAAACTCATATATAGGAGTGCAACAGTTATTATAGCAAAAAAAGCTCTCTTTGTCAAGAGCGCATGAGAAAAAAAAGCTTTTTTTACAATAGCCTGCCGTATATCCGGCCGACGCGGCGGTGGGCTGCCCGGTCCGCGGGCTGACGGCGGCTCGGGGGCGGGTATCGCGCCGTTATGCAAACTCCATACTCAACAGGAACGCCGCCGAGCCCGCGCTTGCCTTGCCGAGAATCAGGTCGTCGCCTTCGCGGCGGACTTCGGCCGGGTCGAGATTGCGGTCTGCGTCGAGGCATTCGCAGCCGGTGATCCGGACGTTTTCCATGCCGCGCAGTCGGATCGACTTGCCTTCGCCCCGGTAATCGACCGCCAGCAGCCGCCCCGTGCGGCGGTCGGGGGAGAGCCCGCCGAGGAGATAAAGCGATTTGGACTCCGATACGGCTTCGACCCGGTCGTCGACGGCGGCGATGAAGTCGCCGAAGAGCTTCATCGCATGGAAATTCCTGGTTTTCGCTTTGCAGATATCGTAAAAACTCCAGTCGCTCCGGTTTCCGCCGACTCCGTAATAAAACGCCGAATCCAGCGGCGTGTCGTGCCAGCCCGCCAGCACTGCGAGGTTGAACGCCGCCGAGTCGATGCCGTGCATTCCGGTTGGCCCGAGCACCGTCTCCTGGTAGCCCTCCGGCGTGGGGTTGGCGCGGATGCCTTCCCAGCTCAGGAGATAGTGCCATTCGTTGATCATCAGTTCGGAACGTTGGAAGCCCATTTCGTCGAAGAGCTTCCTGGCCCGGCGCGGCTGATCGATCAGGTCGTCCGCGTCGGCGGTATAGCAGTGCCAGGAGAGGAAATCGGGCTCCACGCCGCCCGCGCGGCAGGAATTCAGGAATTCGCGGAAAAATTCTTCGTTGAGGTGGGTATAAGCCGGGCCTCCGATCATCAGTTCAGGGAATTCACTCTTGAGCCGCCTGAAGACGACGTTGAAGAACCGGCAGTACGATTCGCGGGGGCCGTCCCACATCAGGCCGTGGAGGTCGGCTTCGTTCCAGATCTCCCAGTAACGGATGTTCCGGCAGTGGCCGCCGCCCCAGCCGCAATGGTAGTGGCGGACGATCCCGGCGAGGACTTCGGCGTACTTCTCGAAATCGGCGGGTGGAATGGTGTTGAAGTGGCGGTCCCGGCTGTGCTCGATGCTGGTGCCGAGCCGGTAGAGGATATCGGAGCCGCAGCTTTGCGAGAGGTCGATGATTTCGTCGCTCGCGTCGAAATAGTAGTTGGCCGGATCGGCCGGATCGGCGTGCATCAGGGGAAAAACGAAATGCGTGTCGATCATCCGCAAGCCCGCATTGGTGAGCGCCCAGTCGTGGGTGCGAGCGCCTGTGAATCCGAGCGAACGCAGATCGTCGGTAAGATCAGTGACGTTCCGCGTGCTGACGGGCGGCGCGGCATTGGAGCCGTGGAGCCGTTTGCGGATTTTTCCTGAAATCGTGTTGAAATCGACCGAACCGGTTGCGGAGAGGGGTGTCATGGTCATGTTCCTTTATTTTTTGCGGCGGCAAAGTGAAAGTTGACTTGATTTGATTTTCGGCTATATTATAACGGTTTCTGTTCATATTGGCCAATTGTTTTTTGCCGGAAAGTTTCGTTCCGGCGCCAAAATGGAATCAATTGCGATGGAACTTCCGCATATTTATCGATTGGAAACGCTTCCCCGGCTGGTGCAATTCCCGTTCCGGCTTGCCGAGGTCGGCTGGATGCCGCATCACCTTTACCGGCACCGGCATACGGTGATCGACGGGGTTTATGTGTGTTTATCCGGCAACCGGAGCGGGGTGAACCGTTCGGTGGTCGACGGCGAGCTCAAGGAGTGTTGTGACCGCGCCGGTTGCCGCTTCAGCTTGATTCTGCCGGGGACGAACATCCATACCTTGCAACCGGCGCTGCATGACGAGCTGTTTTTCAAGTAT
>JAVBUI010000208.1:0-6258 GCA_031555495.1 Victivallaceae bacterium
AAAAGGGTTTCGAGAATCCCGTCGATCCGCTGTCCCGCGTGTTTGTACGGCCAGAGCCCGCCGCGTCTGCTCTCCGCCGTCGCTTCGACGAAAGGCAGCGCCAGCGCGGACAACGCAAGCGAAATGCTGTTGCGGTACAAGCCCTCGTCGACCCGGTAGTTGCGTTCGGTCAGGAGTTCAAGCGCGTAACGCCCGGCCGGGGTTTCCCATTGGGCGTCCAGCTCGGGGAGGAAATAACGCAGGAAGCCGAAGTCGTGGAAGGCGCGCAAATGGCGGTCGCCGTAGGCCGAACTCAACACCTTTTCCAACTCCAGCGACAGCCGCGACGAGGCGGCGTGGCGGATCAGGGGAAGCGAGGAGAAGAGCGCGTTTTCGGTTTCGGAGTCGAGCGAGAAATCGTATTGCCCGACCAGTTTCAGCGCCCGCAGCATCCGCACCGGGTCCTCTTCGAAGCGAAGTCTGGGATTGCCGATGGCGCGGACGACGCCGTTCTCGATGTCCTCACGGCCCTTGCCGGTGAAGTCGAGCAGTTCGGAGCGCACGGGGTCGAAAAAGAGCGCGTTGATGGTGAAGTCGCGCCGCCAGGCGTCTTCCTCGGCGGTGCCGTAGTCGTTGTCGGAGAGAATCATGTTTTCCGGCAGCGCCTCGCGCGTTTTGCCGCCTTTGTTCTGGTCCGGGGCGCGGCGGAAGGTGCTGATCTCGATGATCTCCTTCTGGAGATGCAGATGCGCCAGCCGGAAGCGCTTGCCGATGATCCGGACGCTCCGGCGGCCGAACACGTGGCGAACCTCCTCCGGCGTGGCGGAGGTCGACAGATCGTAATCCTTGGGGCGGCGGCCGAGCAGGAGGTCACGGATCGCGCCGCCGACGATGTAGCATTCGAATCCAGCTTCCTGCAGAGTGGCGACGACGTCCTCGATATGGGGTTCGACCGGCAAAAGATGTTTCATTTCAACTATGCTTCCCGTTGAATCACCGTATCGGAGAAGTCCAGATCGGGGTCGCGATACGGGTAATCTGCGTTGTAGTGAAGGCCGCGGCTTTCGTGGCGGCTCAATGCGCTGTCGATGATCAGCTCGGCGACGGTGGAGATATTGCGCAGCTCGATCAGGTCGGCGGTGACGATGAAGTCCCAGTAATATTTCTCGATCTCCTTGCGGATCAGCTTGATCCTGGCCTTGGCCCGTTCGAGCCGCTTGGTGGTCCGGTAGATGCCGACGTAGTCCCACATGAAGCGGCGGATTTCGTCCCAGTTGTGGGAGATGACCACCAGCTCGTCGGAGTTGATCGCGTTGCCGGAGACCCAGCTCGGGGCCTCAGCCGGGGAGACCCGGAGCTTGGTGAGGAATCCGAATTTGTCATCGATTTCACGCGCCGAGGCTTTGCCGACCACCAATGCTTCCAGCAGGCTGTTGCTGGCGAGGCGGTTGGCGCCGTGGAGTCCGGTGCAGGCCGTTTCGCCGACCGCGTAAAGGCCGGTGATGCCGGTCCAGCCGCGAATGTCGGTCTGCAGCCCGCCGCAGAGGAAGTGCTCGGCCGGAACCACCGGTATGGGATCGGTCGCCATATTGACGCCGACCGAGAGGCAGCGTTCGAAAATATTCGGAAAACGAAGCCGCAATTGCGCCTCGCTCAGGTGGGTGATGTCGAGATAAACGCACTCTTCGCCGCTGCGTTTCATTTCGCTGTCGATCGCGCGGGCGACGACGTCGCGCGGGGCGAGGCTCTTCATGGGGTGGTATTTGTCCATGAATTCGACCAGTTTCCCCTCGGCATTGCGGCATTTGAGCACCGCGCCTTCGCCCCTGAGCGCTTCGCTGATCAGAAAGGAGCGTTCCTTGGGATGATAAAGAATGGTCGGATGGAACTGGATGAATTCCATATTCGCGATTTTCGCGCCCGCCCGGTAGCCCATCGCCACGCCCGAGCCGCAGGCGACGTCGGGGTTGCTGGTGTACAAATAAACCTTGCCGATGCCGCCGCAGGCAATGGTGACGCTGACGGCGAGGAAGGTTTTGATTTTCCCTGTCAGGTTGTCGAGGGCGTAAACGCCGCAGCAGCGGTTGGGGCCGGGAATGCCGATCCGCTCGGTTACGATGAGGTCGATCGCGGTGTGGTTCTCAAAGACATGGATATTGGATTTTTCGGCGCAGGCCGCGACCAATGCGCGTTCGATTTCCGCCCCGGTGATGTCGCCTGCGTGGAGGATCCGGCGCTTCTGGTGTCCGCCTTCGCGGCCGAGGTCGTAATCCTCCTGCGACTGGGTGTGTCCGAGTTCGCCGCGGGTGGTGAAGCGGGTTCCGATTTCGATGAGTTCCCGGACGGCTTCGGGGCCGGCTTCGACGATGGCGCGGACGGCTTTTTCATTGCAGAGCTTGCCGCCGGCGTTCAAGGTGTCCTGGACGTGGTCGTCGAAGCTGTCTTCAATATCGGTGACGCAGGCGATGCCGCCCTGGGCGAGGGCGGTGTTGCACTGGTCGATGGCGCGCTTGGTGATGACCGCGACCCGGCGGCCGCTCTCGGCGAGACGGAGCGCGGAACTGAGTCCGGCGAGGCCGCTGCCGATGATAATATGGTCAAATTCGATCTTTTCGGTGCTTTTCATTTGCTTTTCCCGTTGACACACTGGTGGAAATGTGGTAAATTACACCTGATTAACGATTATTTCAATGAAGGAATGCAGATGTTTTCAAGTCTTTTGCGACAAACTGATCCGAAAACCGAAGAAAATCCGAAGGATGAGTCGGTTCGACTCGGTTTTCGCCCGGTTTTGCGGCGCTCGGCATGGGTGATTCTGGGCGGTCTGATGTATGCGGCGGCGCTGCCTCCGTGGAATATTTCGGTGCTCGGCGTTTTTGCGCTGGTCCCCCCGATCCTGGTTGCGGCGGGGCGGCGGCCCGGGGCGGCGGCGTTCTACAGCTTCATCTGGGCGCTGGCGTGGGCGCTGCCGTCATATTGGTTCCTGCGCGAAATCAGCCCTGCGGTGCCGTTTCTGCTGGCTCCGGTGCTGGCGCTCTGGCCGATGGTCTGGGGTGCTTCGGCCTCCTGTTTGATCCGCTTGCTCATGGTTCCCGCCGAAGCCCGGGCCAATGGCGCAAACGCGGTCGCCGAAGCCGAGAAAACGGTCCCGGCCTGGAAGATATTCGCCGTCGCCGCGGCACTGGCGGCGTGGTGGATCGTGCTCGAATTCAGCCGCTCGACGATGTTTCCCTGGAACAATCTCTCGACGACGATGTGGCAAAACGGCAGATTCCTGTTCCTCGCGTCCTACGCCGGGCAGTACGCGATCGGCTTCTTCCTGGCGTTTTTCAGCGCCGCGCTCGCCCTCGGCATCCGCTACCGCCGCGCCGACGGCCGGATCCGGGCGCTGCCGGCGCTGGTGATTTTGTTTGCTTTCTGGGGACTCGGGATGGCGGCTTCATGGCAGCGCAACCGGGATCTGGCCGGGCGCGAGGTCATCGAGCTTCCGGTCGCCGCGGTCCAGGGGGATATTTCGCAGCGGCGCAACGCCGACGAGAGCGAAGCGGCCGAGGCGCTTGATATTTATCTTGAATTGACCCGGAAGACGGAGTTTTCTCCCCGGCCCGCCCTGATCGTCTGGCCGGAGACCGCCGTCCCCTACGCCTTCAAAGGCGGACACCCGGTGAGCGAAAAATACCGGCGCGGCGTCCGCGAACTCCTGGCGGAGCGCAATATTCCGATGCTGATCGGCTCCATCGACTTCCGGCTGCTGCCGAAGGGGGCGGCTTCAAATTACGGAATCACCAACAGCGCCTTGCTGCTTGCCCCCGGCCCGGTCGAAACCGGACGTTACGACAAGACCCACCGGGTGCCCTATGGCGAATACATTCCCTTCCGTTCGTTCCTGCCGGGCTTTTTTATCCGGGCGATCGATATGAACCGCGACCTCTTTCCGGGGAGCGATTACGCGCCGCTCAATGTGGCGCCCGGGGTGAGGGCGGGGATTTCGATCTGTTTCGAGAGCGTCTTCGCCTACATCGCCCGCGAGGAGGCGAGGCGGGGGGCGAATATGTTGCTCGTGATCTCCAACGACGCCTGGTATCCCACCAGCTCCGAGCCGGAACAGCACCTGGCCAACGCCCTGCTGCGTTCGGTCGAAACCGGCCTCCCGTCGCTCCGCTGCGGCAACAACGGCGGGACTTTGGTCGTTTCCCCGCTGGGGAAAATCGCAAGCGTGCTCGAAACGCCGGGCGGGGGATTGAAACACCTCCGGCGCGGACGCGCGGCGGGCGTGCTGACCGTCGAGGTTCCGAAGGCTCCTGCAATGACCTTTTACACCCGGCACGGGGAGTGGCTGATCGTACTTTTGAGCATCATCGTTTTTGCCGCGTTTGCCCTGGCGCTGTCGAGCTGGGCGGCGGAGAAAAAGCAAATCATCCGGGAGAACTGAGTTATGGAAAACCGTCCGCTGTGGGCGCCCTGGCGCATCGAATTCATCCGGGGGCCAAAGGAAAATTGCTGCTTTCTCTGCGGCAATGAGGCTCCGTCCGATTCGCCGGAAGAGGAGCTGATCGTCTGGCGCGGCAAGACCGCTTTTGTGATCCTCAACCGCTACCCCTATAATTCGGGTCATCTTTTGATCGCCCCTTATGCCCACCTCGACCGTTTGAGCAAGCTTTCCACGGAGGAACGCTCCGAGCTGATGGAGCTAGCCTCGCAGTCCGAGCTGGTTTTGACCCGGCTGATGAAGCCCTCCGCCTTCAACGTCGGCTTCAATCTCGGCGCGGCCGCCGGGGCCGGTGTGGCGGATCATCTGCACATGCACATCGTCCCGCGCTGGGTCGGCGACACCAATTTCATGCCGGTGATCAGCGACACCCGCTGCGTCCCGGAGGCGCTGGTCGACACCGCGAAACTGATCCGCGAAAACTGGAGCTGACGCGATGAAGATCGGCATGGCGTGTTACGACTGCATCCTCAAGCAGATTCCGGTGATGGCCCGGCTCGCGTCGGAGTCGGAGGCGGAACAGCGCCGGATGATCCGGCGGCTGTTGCGGATCCTGACCGAAGCCGACGAGGAGACCAGTCCGCCGGAGGTGGCGTCGTCGTTTTACCGCGAGGTCCGGAGCGTTTCCGGGATCAATGACTTCTTCCGCCGCGAAAAGGACGAATCGACCCGGATCGCGCTTTCACTCTACCCGGCGCTGGAAAAATTGACCGGCGAATCGCCCGATCCTTTCGAGAGCGCCTTGCGCCTGGCGATCGGCGGCAATATCATCGACTACGGCGCGACGCCGGATTTCTCGATGGACGGATTGGAAGAACGGATCCATGAGGTGCTCGAGCACTCGATCGATTATGAAGCGCTGGAGCGGCTGCGAAGCGCAATGGAGCAGGCGGACTCGATTTTCTACATCCTCGACAACTGTGGCGAAGCGGTGCTCGACCGGCTGTTGATTTCGCAATTCGCGCCCAAAATCACCCTCGGCGTCCGTGGTGAAGCGGTGCTCAATGACGTTACCAGGCGCGAAGCGGAGATGTCGGGACTGGGGCATTTTACAATTTACGACACCGGCGACATGGCGCCCGGGGTTTCGCTCCGGAACAGCCACGACGACTTCCTGCGGGCGATGCGCCGCGCCGACCTGGTCGTCGCAAAAGGGCAGGGGAACTTCGAAACGCTGACTGATTACGACCGCCCGATCGCCTTTCTATTGCGGATCAAGTGCGGCGTGATCGCCGGAATGCTTGACGACGAGCTCTATTCGCTCCAGATACAACTCCGGAACTTCAAATGAAACAGCCTTTGCCGACGCAAAAAGAGTTCGTTTTAGCGTTGAGGAAGCACGAAATCACCGGCCGCCGCCGGTTGAACCAAGTTTGCTATATCGCCGGCGGCGTCTACCTCCTGCTCGGATTGGCCTGGGCCCGGTTCATGCCGGTCAGCGGGGATATTTGCATCTGGAGCACGATGGTGATTCCCGTGATGCTGGGCATGGTGGCCATGCTTTACCGGTTGTTGTATGTCATTCCGGACAGTATGCAGAAAATCACGCGTTGTGTGCGCTGCGGTCAAGGATTTTTCAGTATCGGCATGGTGATCCGGCATCGTTGTCCCGATTGCGGTGAGCCGTTTTTCGAGGAACAGACTTTTGCCGGGCTCTCGCTGCCCGACCGGCAGTACGGAGAAACCATCCGGTGCTGGCTGTGGCTGACGCCGGTCTGGGCGGCGGTGACATGGGCGATGCTGGCCCGGGTGTCGCCGGAGGAGCTTGGAGGCGAGCGCCTTCAGTTGTT
>JAVBUI010000240.1:0-4994 GCA_031555495.1 Victivallaceae bacterium
AAAGTGGAGAATTCAACCGCAAAAACCTCGAACGGATCGACCGCAGCGAAGCCTGGCTCGAAGCCGAGCTTGAAGTCCATAACGTCAAGCTCGAAGACGTCTTCTGCGCCGAATGGCACTCCGGGAAACTCTGGATTTATCCTTTTGACAATAATCCCGAAGCAGACGAATGAAGGAGCCGTTTTAAAGTCGGGGCCAGATTGAACTCCTCCATCAGCGCATCGGCCATCCGGGCGGCGGCGCGGCAGCTTTCCGGATTCGGCGTAGCGAGCTTTTCCGCCCGGATCAAAAGGTTCTTGGGCGTGTGGGCGAGGTCGACGAACTCGAGCAATTGAACTTTGTAGCCGCAGCTCTCCAGCAGCGCCGAGCGCAGTGAATCGGTCATCAACGCGGCGATCCGCTCTTTGACGATACCGTAGCGGGTCAGGAGTTCGAGGCGGGAACTCCGGATTTGTCCATTCAATTCATGCTGGCAGCAGGGAACGCTCAGGATGACGGCGCAATTCAGCCGGACTGCGTGAAAAAGCGCGTAATCGGTCGCCGTATCGCAGGCGTGGAGCGTGATCATCAGGTCGGGCGCGCCGCAACGTTCCGCGTCGTAAGTGGCAATGTCGCCGGCTTCAAAGCGCAACTTGCCGTAACCGTACTTTGCGGCGAGGCGATTGCAGTTCTCCACCACTTCGGTTTTCAGGTCGAGCCCGATGATTTCGGCGTCGAATTTCCTGACTTCGGTCAGATAATAATAGAGGACGAAGGTCAGATACGATTTGCCGCAGCCGAAGTCGACGACCCGGAGTTTCGAGCCCGGTTCGCGGTTTTTCAACGTGTCTTCGACGAATTCGAGAAAACGGTTGATCTGCCGGTATTTGTCGTGCATCGAGGGCACGATGCCGCCGTCCGGCGCGAGCACGCCGAGGTCGATCAGGGGCGCGATCGAAACTCCGTCCGGCAGCAGGTGTTTTTTGCGCCGGTCGTGCGCTTCCGGGGGAGGGGGCGGCGCGGCGTTCCGGCGCCGCTTGACCGCAATCGAGCCGTCTTTGGCTTCGCGGAGTGAATAGGAGAAGGTCTGGCCCTCGGCGTCGAGCCGGGCGAAAGAGCTTTGGAATTGCCCCGCCAGGGCCGCCGCCAGTGCGTTCTGGGCGATGTTTTCGTGAAACGCCTGAGTGGCGGTGAATTTCTCGAATTGATAAAAGTCCTTTTTGCGGGAAAGTGTGATCTTCCGGTACGGCGAAGCCGGACGGGGCTGGTAAAGGGTGATCCGGTGCGGTTGGTCGGCCGCGATTTCTTCGAAGATTTGATCCATGATTGACACTGCGGGAAATCTGTGATATTTTATCTGAAACGGGATTTTATAAATGATGTTACTGCTGCATGTCTGTTGCGCGGTTTGCGCCGCCGGATGCGTCGAACGGCTGTTGGCTGAGGGACGCGGCGTCCGGCTTTTTTTCTCCAATTCCAATCTCGACAGCCGGGCGGAGTTCGAACGGCGGCTGGCTTCGGTGGAGCAGCTGGCGGCGCTCACCGGGCTCGAACTCGAAGTCGATCCCTACGACCATGCCGGGTGGCTCGAAGCCGTCGCCGGACTGGAGCGCGAACCGGAAAAAGGCGGCCGCTGTCCGGTCTGCTTCGGCCGCGCCCTGGCCCGGACCGCGAAACGCGCGGCGGAGCTGGGCGCATCCTTCGCTACCACCTTGACGGTCAGTCCCCACAAGAATTCGGCGGTGATTTTCGCCGCCGGAGCGGCGTTCGGGGCCTTTGAGCCGATCGACTTCAAGAAGCGGAACGGCTTTGCGCGTTCCCTTGCCCTTTCCGCCGAATACGGCTTCTACCGTCAGAATTACTGCGGCTGCGAATTTTCGCGGACGAATTGACGGCAGCGCTCGACCAGTTTCTGCGCATAGGGCCGGAAGGCTTCCGGGTTGGCGAAGCCTTCGGTCCCGATTTTATCCAGATCGAAATTGCTGCGGATTGCGCCGTCCTCGCCGACCTCGACGCAGTTCATGAAGCGGATCAGATCTCCGATCCGCGACAGTTCGTCTTTGCTGAAATGGGCCGCGATGAAGATCATCGGGGTGCCGATCGCGAGGCAGGGCAGTGCGCAGTGAATCCGCGAGGTCACCACCAGTTTCGCTCTCGAATAACGCTTCAGGTACTCGTCGGCCAATTCGAAACGGCTCTCGTCGGTCGGGTAATCGGAGGGGTGGAAACGGGCGCCGAGCGTCACGGCGCTGCGGAACGCGTCGCGGCCCAGCACCTCGGTCATCACCCCGCGCTTGCGGTTCGGCTGCCAGATGGTGCCGTTTTTGAGCGCTTTGGCGAATTGCGGCAGCCCGCGGAAGGCTTCGCGCCAGGCAGGGACGTTGTAACCGGCGTCGACCATCAGCACTTCGCCGCTGCTGCCGCCGTCCCAGCGATAGGTTTCGCCGAGGGTGGTGGTCAGACAGGAGGTGAATTCCGCCTCGATTCCTTTTTCACGGAGCCGCTCGACGGTATAGGTGTCGCGGCAGCCGATGAGACCGTGCTTGCGAAAATACGCGATGCTCTTCTCCTCCAGCAGTACTTCGGCGCTCGACGGCGAAATGTGGAACGAGACGAAAAGCGGCTTGAGGTTATCCGGCGGCGGCCATTGCTCGGGGTGGGTCATGAACCAGCCGTTCATGATCATGGCGAATTCGCCTTCCGAGGCGTAGCGCGGCAGTTCTTCGCGGTTGACCAGGAGGTCGACCTGCGGCAGGTACTGGCGCGCGGCTATGCTCTGGACGTAGTCGCCGAGATTGAATTTTTTGTTCTTGTCGGGAAAAAGATAACTCAACAGTCCGTATCGCATTTTCGTCCTTGATTTACCGTTGACGGGCGAAGATCAGACGGTTAAAAATAACCGGAAAATCACTTCGCTTTATTTGTCAAACGCTTTTTACTGAATTATATTAATAGAATGACGATATTGTAGTTAAAGTAACACCGAATGCGGATTTTGCTATCCGGGAAGAGGTTTTTATGTTGTTTTTTTTATTCGGGATCGCGCTCCTGATCGCCGGTTATTTCACCTATGGGCGTTTTGTGGAGCGGATCGTCGGCGTTGACGATGCCCGCGAGACCCCGGCGATCACCCACGCCGACGGCGTCGACTTCATCGTGATGCCGCATTGGAAAAACATGCTGATCCAGCTTCTCAACATCGCCGGCGTCGGGCCGGTGATCGGGGTGATCCTCGGGATCAAATTCGGCTCGATCGTTTTTCTGATCATCCCCCTTGGCAATCTTCTGGGCGGCGCGGTGCACGACTTCGTGGCCGGGATGATGTCGCTCCGGAACCGCGGGGCGAACCTCCCGGCGCTGATCAAAATGACCCTCGGCGGGCGTTTTTCCCATTTCTTCTCGATTTTCATGGTGTTTCTGCTGTTGCTGGTGGTGGCGGTGTTCGTCAATATTCCCTCCAAACTGATCGATGGAATGATGCCGACGGTGCCGATTTTCCACTGGGCGGTGTGCGGGATTTTCCTCTATTACATCATTGCGACGATTTTTCCGGTGGATCAGATCATCGGCCGTATCTATCCTTTTTTCGGCCTGATCCTGCTGCTCGGAACGTTCGCCATTTTCTGCGTGCTGGTTTATCAGGGGCTCCGGAATCCGTCGCTGCTGGCGGAGTCGGCCGAATTCAAGGCCCAGATGGAGACGCAGCCGATCATCCCGGCTCTTTTCGTCACCATCGCCTGCGGCATTCTCTCGGGGTTTCACGCCACTCAGTCGCCGATCATCGCCCGGACGATGCCGCTTGAACGGCACGCCCGTCCGGCCTTTTACGGCATGATGGTCGTCGAAGGGATTATCGGCATGATCTGGGCCGCGGGCGGGCTTGCGATTTACAACCTTTTCCCGGAATTGATGCAACGGGATGCGGCGGTGGCGCTTTCCAAAATCACCACCCACTTCCTCGGCGGCTGGATGTGGATTCTCACCGTGGTCGGCGTGATCGTGCTGGCGGTCACCTCCGGCGACACCGCGATGCGGAGTCTGCGACTGAGCCTCGCCGAAATTTTCAATTTCGGACAGAAACCGATCAGGAACCGGATTCTGCTCTGTTTGCCGTTGATCCTGGTGATTTCCGGTTTGCTCTGGTGGTCGAATCAGAATGCCCGGAGCTTCGACCAGCTCTGGAAGTATTTCGCCTGGGGCAACCAGGTGCTGGCCGCGTCGACGCTGATGGGCTGTACCGTCTGGATGATGATGCAGCGCAAAACGCCGTGGATCACGCTCCTGCCGGGTGTTTTCATGACCTTTGTGGTGGCAAGCTACATCCTCTGGATCTCGCCCGCCAACGTCAAGGGCGCGCCGGTCGGCTTCGGGCTCCCGCTCCATATCGCCTACGTCGTCGCTGCTGTGGTGGCGCTTGTCTTCGGCGCCTGGGCTTACCGACGCGGCCGGGCCAAGGCGAAGGAGCTGTTTCCGGCCGAAGATTGATCAGCCGCGCTCCAGCGCCGCCCGGAAGGCCGTCAGGCGCTCCGGCTCGAACTCCCACGGCAGGATGCCGGTGCCGAAAACCGGGTCGGAAAAGAGCTCCAATTCCGCCCGGAACGCGGCCGGAGCGAGCCGGTCGAGCATTGCGGGATTGAGGTTGCGCCGGATTTTCAGCCCCTCGTCGCCGCCGAGCTGCCGCTTCCACGCTGCCGCGTCGGCGGCGAAGTCGCAGAGGAGGAGATTGGCTCCGGTCTCCTTGAGCAACCCGGCGATCCCGGCGGTGTTGCCGCCGATGACCAGCTCGCGTTCTTGCTGCCCCCGCTCCGCCATTTGGCGCATCAGCTCCCGGTGAAGCGGCAGGATTTTGGCGGCGTAAAGGTCGGGGCCGCATAAGGGCGGGGCCGCCATGCTGTCGAAAACGATCGCGTCGAAACCGTTGCGGTTGATGATTTCGCACCAGCGCTCCGTGACGGCGGCCATGCGCCGCAGCACTTCTTCCCCCGAACCCTCGTCGAGCACCAGATCCATCAGCC
>JAVBUI010000275.1:0-2690 GCA_031555495.1 Victivallaceae bacterium
GGGCGGGTCGCGTTCAACGAAAGCTTGCGGCGTCTTCAGAATCCCGGCGCGGTCGCCCGCCGCATCTACCTCGCGCCCCAGCTCTTCGGCTACGATGCCCCCGATACCGCCCACTGGCCGCCGCTGATCGACTCCAAGCGGCTTCAATAACCCCAAAAACGCCCGGGGAGCCCGGGGCATTTTTTTATTCCGGCGGCGTCGGCAGTCAGAGCCGAGAAAAAGCGACCTCGACGCGTCCGTCCTTCAACGTCACTTGTGACGACTTGCTCCAAATTCCTGCCCTTGTCCGTCGAAGAGCACATCGCCCGCAGGCAATGTCAAGACACTGAGACACAACACCGGCAATGACAGGATTACTTTTTCATTTTCCAATCGCTTTCAATTGTTCTTCCGGCGCGGTCAAATCCCGGTACAGCGCGGGGTGACGCTCGAACATATAAAAGTTGCTTTCACCGGCCCCCTTGCTCACCGAGAGCCACGGCATGAAAAAGGGCTCGCTGAGGTCGACCGTCGTGGCGGCGTAAGTCTGGGAGCGCCAGGTTTCGGCGCGGACTTTGCCGTCGGGACCGATGATCCGGGCGGGGCACGACCCGCTGGTTCCCGAGATGGCGGCGGCAAGATAAAGGCCGTTTTCGACCGCGCGCGCCGGCCAGATGGTGTCGAAATAGGTCGCGTTGGTCGAAGCGATCGGATAGGCGATGATTTCGGCCCCCTTGAGCCGCAGCACCCGCGCCGCTTCCGGAAACCAGAGGTCCCAGCAGACGAGCACGCCGATGCGGCCGAAGTCGAGGTCGAAAACGGGAAGCTCGGTCCCCCAATCGTAACCGGATTCGTATTCGCCGACCGTGAATTGCGCCTTACGGTAACGCCCGACGACTTTGCCTTCGCGGTCGATCACGGCGACGCTGGCGTAATAACGGTCCTCAACCTTCTCGCGCATGCTGACGACGATGTTGGTATTGAGTTTACGCGCGTAAGCGCCGAGAAACTCGGTATGCGGGCCGGGAATCGGCTGCGCGCCCTTGTCGACCAGGTTCGGCACCCAGCGGGTCAGGAAGGTTTCGGGAAAGACGACAAGGTCCGGAGTTTCACCGGCGGCGATCAGGTTATCGAGAACAAGCGCCATGCGGTTCTGGTTGTCTTCGCAGGTGGCGAGCTTGCCGGCTTTGGGCGTGCCTTTGACCACCACCAGCCGGACCGGGCGCGGCTTGACTTCGGCGGCGCGGCATTCGGCTTTGCGGAAGGTCACGCTGCGGCCGGGGGCGTAGCGGACGCCGCAATCGAGTGCGACATAACGCGCCCCTTCCGGGCGGCGGAGCGAACGGCTGAAGGCACTGGGGCTTTCGCGCTCAAGGTAGGAACTGCGCAGAAGGACTTGCTCTTCATCCAGCCAGGAGACCCGGACGACCAGGAGGTTGTCGGCGTTGAGTTCCGGCACATCGTGTTCGACCCGAAAACTGCAGCCGGTCAAATTGTCCGGAAGCTCATAAAGCAGCCGCCACTTGCCGAAAGTGGACCCCGTTTCTCCGAGCGTGATACGGTAACCGTCCGGAAGCTTGTCAAAAATAACATTCGGACGCTCCTTCGGGCAGTAGGTCGTCTCCGAAACCGGTTTCGGATCGGTGACGAAGCCCGTGGCGTGTGGAGCCGGAGCGGTGGCACACCCGGCCAGAAGCGCCAGGGCGATGGTAAGAAACAGACCTGTCCAACGAATCATTTCAAAACCTCCCGTTTGCTGATCGTGAAAAATTTTATTTCAATTATTATATCCGGCAGAATGGCATTTTTCAATCCCACGATTATTGTATTATTTGTACGATTCAACACTTTCAGGAAAAATCGAAATGACGGCCGCTGACTATCTTGTCGAACAATTGGAGAAGGCGGTGAACCGGAAATTTCCCCGGGTCGTCCTGTCGCCGCCGGGGCCGGAAACGGTTCACAAAGGCCAGTATCACTTCATCACTTTCGTCGAAGACGGAGCATACGCCTTCGCTCCTCCCCCCGGCGAAGAGCCGGACTGGATCACGCCCGGGACGCCGGTTTACGGCTTCGACGGATCCCAGAGCCGGCCGACGCTGAAATGCGTTTCGCTGCGGACGATTACACTGGGAATTTTCCAGACCGGCTTTCTTGGGCTGGTGGAGAATTGCTGGGATGAAAACGGGACATGGCAAACGCCGGTCCGCAACCGGCCGCCGGTGATGCTGCCTTATGCCAGCCGGGGAATTTTCAACCTCCTGGACCATACCGCGCTGACCGGAGAATTCCGTGATCAGGCGGAATATCTGCTGCGCTATCTGCTGGCGATCTGCCTCGACCGCCTCCGCCGCCCCGTCGCCCTGGGCGGAGGCAAGCCGGAACGGCTGTGGAATGAAATCGCGATCTGGCTCAATGGTTCGCTTGACGGCGAATTAAGCAACCTCGATGTGGCGCGGCGCTTCGGGATCAGCAGCAGTTACCTCAATACGCTCTGCCGCCGGTTGACGGGCGTCAACTTTACGATGTTCGTGCGCCAGTTGCGGATGGCACGCGCGGTGGACCTGCTTCAGGACGGAGTGCCGGTCAAGGAGCTGGCGGAGCATTGCGGTTATCACTCGGTAAGTTACTTTTCGCGGCACTTCAAGTCGGTCACAGGGTTTTCGCCGGGGAGATACCCGGGACGAAGCGTGCCGGGCGTGCCGCAGACC
>JAVBUI010000115.1:0-5291 GCA_031555495.1 Victivallaceae bacterium
ATTGTGGTCGCGCCCTGGGTCACGGGATAAAGCCAGCCGGGGTAGCTTGTCTGCTGCAAGAGCTCGTAGGCAGTGTCGATTTCGCCGATTCCGGTCAGCACCTTCATCAGGAGCGGGGTTCCGAGGAAGCCGGTGCTCAAGTGAAGCTTGCGGTTGACCCGGATGTCGTGGAGCAGGAAATCGGCGGTTTTGCGGAACGCTTTCTTCGGCGCCAGGCCGAAGTGGAGCGACAGCAGCGCCGCGGTCTGTGTTTTGACCTTGAGTTCGCCCGAGGCGGTGAAAAATTCCTGCTGATAAGCCGCGCGGACGTCTTCGCCGATCAGGCGCCGCTGCCTGGACAGCTCCCGGTCGCCGCAGATCTCCGCCATTTCGGCAAGCAGAAAATTCATTCCGGCGAGGTAGGCGGTCGAAATCAGACTTTCGTCGGTCGGCGCGTCGATGTTGAGCCAGTCGCCGTAGCAGGCGTTGCGGACGATCCGCGAGCCTCCGGCGCGCTCGATCTGAAAATCGAGGTGCCGCGCCATGTTGCCGAGATACTTCTTCATCACCCTGGTGTCGCCGTATTTGCGGTACATTTCATACGGACAGATCAAGCCCGCGTCGCCCCAGCCGGAGGCGAAATTGAGCTCGGTCGCCATCTGCTGGCGGGGCTTGCGGTACGGCATCGGGGCAAAGTTGGGATAAACGTCGCCGTGGCGGCCGAGGTTCAGGTCCTCGATCCACTTGGTGTAGAATTCGGGGCAGAACATGTTGAAGGTCGCGACGTTGGCGAAGACCTGGGTGTCACCGGTCCAGCCGAGGCGTTCGTCGCGTTGCGGGCAGTCGGTGGGGACATCGACGAAGTTGCCGCGCTGGCCCCAGACGATGTTGGAATAGAGCTGATTGAGGAGCTCGCTGGAGCAGCGGAACGAGCCCGTCTCCGGGAGTTCGGACGAGAGAACCTGCGCTTCGATCGATTTCGCGTCGAATTTCCCCGGGAAACCGGTGATTTCAAGGTAGCGGAAGCCGTAGAAGGTGAACTTCGGTTCGTAAACTTCGGCGGTGTCCCCGGTTACGTAAACCGTCGAAGCCGCCGCGCTGCGGAGGTTTTCGACATAGAGCGAGCCATCCGGATTGAGCATTTCCCCGTGGCGAATGGTGACGACCGCGCCGCGTCCGGCTTTCGGACAACGGATGCGCTCGCGCCCGGCGAGGTTCTGGCCGAAGTCGACCACGATCGCGCCGTTGGCGCGGCGGCCGATCGAGACGGGCGCGAGCGCCATCACCCGGCGCACCGGAGCGCCGCTCTGCCACTCGATTTTGACTTGCGGGCGGCAAACCGTGACCGCGCCCCGGCCTTCGGCGAGGCAAAGCCCCGGATCGGCGGCGTCGGCGAAGTATTTCTCGCCCATGTAGATATCGGAGTATGCGATGGCGGTCGGGCGGGATTTCCAGTCGGGCCCGGTCCCGACGGATTCGATGGTACCGTCTGCGTAGGTGATGCGGAGCTCGGCGATCAACATCGGGTGTTCACCGAAGGTCGGGCGCTCGTGGTTCCAGCAGCGTGAGATCCGCCCGGCGTACCAGCCCTCGGCGAGTTCGACGGAGAGCATGTTGGAGCCTTTTTTGAGCAGCGAAGCAACGTCGTAAACCTGATACTGGACGCGCTCGTAGTAGTCGGTCCAGCCGGGGGTGAGGCAGTCCTCGGTCACGGTTTTGCCGTTGAGCCTCGCCTCGTAAAGTCCGAGGGCGGAGATGGAGAGACGCGCCGATCTGATTTTGCGGGCGGCGGCGAAGGATTTGCCAAGGCACATCACGGGCTGAAGGTTGGCGAAGCCGAGGTAGGCGGCGATCCACTGGGCATTCCACGCGGTGCCGAGGTAGCCGGTTTCGAAGAAGGCTTCGTCCGAAACCGTTTCTTTGCCGCTCCCGTCGGTCGCGGCAACCGTCCAGGAGTAACGGCGGAAAGGGGAAAGCGGCGCGCCCGCGTATTCGATCTGAATCGTCTGAGCGGACTTGACCGTGCCGGTATCGAATACCGTATCTCCCGCGTCGTCGCGGACCACAAGCCGGAAGCTCTGCTGGCGCGCGCCGTCGCCCTCCAGCCGGTAACAGAACCGCGGCCACGGCTCATCCATGCCGAGGGGATTTGTCTTGTACTCCGTCAACAGACCGACCGGTTTCAGCATAATGAAAATCCTTATTGTTTGTGGATCAGAAGCGAACGATTTCCCAGCCCCGCTCAAGAGCGATTTTTTCCAGGTCCGGCGAAGGATTGGCGGCGACCGGGCGGCCCGCGACCTCCATCACATTGCGGTCGTTGATGCTGTCGCCGTAGTAAACGAGGTCAGCGAGGGAGCGGCCATGCCGGGCGGCGTATTCCTTCGCCGGGGCGATTTTGCCCTCGCGGGCGAAGTATTCACCCGCGATCCGGCCGGTGTAGCGGCCGTCCTGCAATGCAAGGCGCGTCCCCATCAATTCAGTGATGCCGAAGTAGTCGGCGACCGGGCGGGCGATCACCTCGTTGGTGGAGGTGAGAATGGCGACCGGAACCGACTTTGCCGACAGCGCTTTGACCAGCTCCAGCGCGGCGCCATAGCAGAAGGGCTTGATGAACTCCTCGAAGTGCCGTTGCGCCTCCTGCGCCATCTCCTCCGGGGTGCGCCCGACGAATTCGCGGAGCTGGAAGCGGACGAAGGCTTCGAAGTCGAGGCGGCCCCGGTTGTAATCGGCGAAAAAGGCATCGGCCTCGTCGAGCGCCGAAGCGGGGGCGAGGCCGTGACGAACCGCATAACTCTTCCAGGAGACGTCGCAATCGGCATTGATCAACGTGTGATCCATGTCGAAGAGGTAAATTTCATTCATTCTTACTTTGATTCCTTGATGATTTCTTCGATTTCGGCGGCGAATTTCCGGAGCAGCGATTCGGTCGCCGCCTCGGATTCGCTTTCGACATTGAGCCGCAGGATCGGCTCGGTATTGGATGAGCGCACCAGCACCCAGCCGTCGTCAAGATTGAGCCGGAAGCCGTCGAAGGTCAAAGGCTCCTGCTCCGCGTAACGACGGCAGAGGATTTCGACCGCGTTGCGGGCGACTTTCGGCGCGAGCTCGAAGCGCATCGAGCGGTTGCAGCAATTGGGAAGGCTGTCGACGATGTCGGAGAGCTTCGAGCCCGAAAGGGTCAGCATTTCAAGCAGGATCGCCATGCCTGAATAACTGTCGCGGCAGGGGTGGATTCTCCGCCAGATCACGCCGCCGCAGTTGCCCTCGCCGCCGATGCCGGCGTTGCACTCGCGCATTTTCTGGACCACGTTGATCTCGCCGACTTTGGAGTAAAAAACCTCGCCGCCGCAGTCCTCGGCGATTTTTTCAACCAGGTGCGTGGTCTGCAGATTGACTGCCACGGGGCCCGGATAGGCTTCGAGGATATGTTCGAAGGCCAGCGCCACCGTCCATTGCGGGCTCAGCACCCGCCCGGTGTCGTCGACCAGCGTCAGGCGGTCGCCGTCGGGGTCCTGGGCGAAGCCGATGTCGCATTTTTCACGTTTTACAAGTTCGGCCAGCTCGCCCAGATGCTCCGGCAGCGGCTCCGGGACGCGCCGGAAGCAGCCGTCCGGTTCGGCGTTGACCGCGACGACTTCGCATCCCAACTTCTCGAGGAATCCCCGGGAATGGACCGCGCCAACGCCATTGCAGCAATCGACCGCGACCTTCAGGCGTCGCTCCCGGATCATTTTGGTATCGACCGCCTGAAAAATCCGCTTGGCGTGAAGCGAAAAAGGATTGGCGAATTCGGAGATTTCACGCAGTTCGCTCTCGCGGGCAAAAGCGAAGTTGCCCTGACTGTAAATATCGAAGAGCTCTCCCGCCTCGGTCTGGTCGAGGAAAACCCCGCCCGCGCCGACGAATTTCAAGGCGTTCCACTGGGCCGGATTGTGGCTCGCCGTGATCGCGATCCCACCCGCCGCGTTCAACTCGCGGACCAGGAGCTGAAGCGTAGGAGTCGGCACGACGCCGAGCTTGATCACCTGACACCCCACCGAAAGCAAACCGGCGATGACCGCGTGCTCGAGCATCTCCCCCGTCGGCCTGGTGTCGCGCCCGATCAGGATCCGCCCGCCGCCCTGATAGAGACCGAAGGCGGACGCGAGCTCGGTCACGAGATGCGGCGTCAGGCCGGAGCCGACCACGCCGCGGACGCCGCTTTCGGAAAATTTGAGCAAAGAGGGGCGTAAATTCATCGCAGCACCGGACTTTCCAGCATGGCGCGCGCCTGCCAGGCTCTTTCGACCGCGCTGTTGCGGCGCTTCGACTCCGAAATCAGCCGGATCACCGGTTCGGTGTTGGAGATACGCAAGCTCAGCCAGCCGTCTTCCCAGTCGAAACGAAGACCGTCAAGCTCGCTTAGTTTCCCGTCGCCGAAGCGCCCCTTGAGCCGCCGCAGCAGCGCGTAACCGTGCGCGGACGGGCTCGGCAGCGTCTTTTTGACGATATGGAAGCGCGGCAGGCCTTTCAGCTGGTCGCTCAATTTCGCGCCGCGCAGAACGATCATTTCGAAGAACAGCGCCGCCATCCGGAAGCCGTCGAAGCCGTTCAACGCCCCGTAGGTGAAGGACCCGCTCCCCTCGCCGCCGAAGGACGCATCGAAGCGCTTCATCGCGCTGAGGATATTGGCCTGTCCCACCTTTACTTTTTCAAGTTTCCCGCCGCGCCGGGCGACTACTTCGTCGAGGGTGCGTGAACTGCATGAGTTGCCGATCACGGTCGCCGGGCCGCAAGTTTCGAGCAGGTAATCGATCGCCAGAGGCGTGGTAAGCTCTTCCGAAAGGGGTTCGCCCGTGTCCGACAGCAGCCCGAGGCGGCTCATGTCGCTGTTGAAGACCATCCCCAGCGCCGCCCCGAGGGGACGGATGACCGCCCGGATCGGCGACTCGCTCCGCGGCCTGGGCTCCGGCTCGCGCGCAACCATGCCGCTGTCGCCGTCGTTGACCGCGATCTGGTTGAGGTTGAAAATCTCCGCGAACTTCGCCGCAAACGGCGCGCCCGCGCCGTTGCAGTAGTCGCCGATCACGGTCAGGCGCGCGCGGCGTATCGCCTCGGTGTCGACGGAGGCGATGAGGTCGTCCCAATAAGAGTCGATGGCGGCGGCGTCCAGTTTTTCAACCGGCAGAATCTCCAGGAAATCCGCCTCGGCGAAGCGCCTCGCGTGATAGATGTCAAAGAGTTCCCGGCGCTGGATGTCGTCGAAATAAGCGCCGTCGGCGTCGAAGGGAATAACCGCATTCCACCCCGCCGCCTGGTGCCCTCCCGAA
>JAVBUI010000212.1:0-5540 GCA_031555495.1 Victivallaceae bacterium
CAGATCAACGCCATCATCGAGGGCGTCACCTGGGGCTCCGTCAGCTGGAAAGCGCAGATCATGCCTTACCTCGGCGTGGACAAAACATTGGTCGGCCAAGCCCGCCGCGACCGCATGACGCGTGGTGTTTTCCTCTGCCCCAACTGGATCAATGAAGCAATGACCACGCCGATTACGGCGGCGGGGATGCAGATCGGCGGCGGCTATGGCTATAATTACGGCGAACTCGGCACCATGGGATATATCACCACCAAAACGTACTGCAAACCCAACCAGATCCGCAAACCGACCGAAACGCTGGTGATCGGCGAAAGCTCGGATAAGGCTTCGACCGGAACCCAGGCGGCGCTGATTTACACGACCGACCGCACCTATATCGACGGGCGGCATGACGGGCGGACGACCATGGGGATTCTGTGGGCGGACGGACACGCTTCGAATATGAAGAACCAGGAGCTCTGGGACGGAAAGCCGCTGCTCAATCCGGCGACGGCGACGAAATTCTATTATTTCTCAATCGCGAAGTAAGACAATGAAAAAACGGCTTTTGCTCGCACTTCTCTTCACGTCCGGCCTGATGTCGGCCGCCGCGCCGCCGACCGACCAGTTGCGCGTTTATGAAGAAACCGTCCGCAACAGCGACGGCAGAAAACAGCTTGACGCGCTCAAAGCCGCCGCGCGGCTGAAAATCCAGCTCAAGCAATACGATTACGCCGTGCTCGACTATCAGAAGATCTACGCGCACGCGGCCGCCTCCGCGGCGGACCGGAGCGAGGCCCAGGCCGAGCTGGCGAATCTGTATCAGGTCCACCTGCGCGAATTTCCCCGGGCCGTGCAAGCGGCACGCGAGCTCTCGCGCCTTCCCGGCGTCACGCCGAAGCAGCGCAAGCAGGCCGAAACCGTAATCGAGCAATGCCGGACGCGCGAAAGCACGCCCCGGCTGCTGCCGGATGAACGTCCCGCCGCCGAGGCCCTGGCCCGAAAAGTCCGCGCCGACCATCCCCGAATGTACCTCAATGCCGAAACGCTGCCTTTGATCCGCCGCCATATCGAGCGCCCGGACATCAAGCCGTATTATCTCGAGCATGTGAAGAAATTCGCCGACGCCGCGCCGGCCGATCCGCAGCTTCACTCCGGCGAAAAAGGCCAGACCAAGACTGCGGCGGGCAAATACGTCCAGGTCGACCGCCCGAACTTTTACGGGGCCGAGGCGGCCTGCGCCGCTTTTGTCTACCTGCTGGAAAACGACCCGGCTTACCGCGACAAAGGGATCAAGCTGCTGCTGCACACCGTTCCGGCGCTGGAGGAGTCGTTCCGCGTCGGGGTGCTTCCCGGCGGCGATTACTACAACAGCACCGTGCTCTACGCCATGGCCGCCTACGACTGGCTTTACAACGACTTGACCCCGGAGCAGCGCAAATCGGTCGGCGGCGCGCTTCTCTGCTACACCTGGCGGGCGCTTCAGGAGGACGGCAAGCGTTTCGTCACCGTGAATGACCCGGTCGGGGCGTCGGGTTTTTACGGTACGCGGATGCTGAAGCTTTACGGCGGGCTCCTCGCGCTGCATGACGGGATCGACGACGAGCTGGCGCTCAAGCAGTTTTACGACGGCTACCGCGACCATCTGGTCATGCTCAACGCCCGCGACCAGGCGACCGGCGACGACGGCGGTTTTGTTTCGACCGCGAACAACTATGTGATGAGTTCTTATCTCTGGACGCCGTTCAATTTTCTTTCGGCCATGCATTCGGCCACCGGGATCGACCTTGCGCCGAACGTCGCCCACCTCAAATACTACCCGCAGTGGTGCAACTGGAGCACGCTCAACGGCCGCGACCAGCTGATTCTCCCCGGCACGGCGTGGGAAAGGATCGTCCGCCGTCATGATTTCGGCATTGGCGACACCGGCAACACGCTCAAGAACGCGCCGAACGTCGATATGCAGATGCTGGAAGTGCTGCATTTCCTGCCCGACGACCCGCAGCTGCGGCGTCAGGCGCTGGGCATGGTGACCGGCAAACCGGGCGATTTCAAAAATCCCAACCGTTACCGGCGGCTGGCTCCGGTGCTTTATTACCGTCTGCCGCCGATTCCGGAAGAGGGGCTGCCGCCGGCGGAGCTCAAGAGCCACGCCCGTGTCTTTGAAAACCTCGGCGTCGTTTTTCTGCGTTCCGGTTCGGGACGGCTGGACACCTACGCGGCTTTTGTCACCAACAAGAAGATTGCGGCGCACCGTCATTACGACGCCAACAGTTTCCAGATTTACAAGTACGACTTTCTGGCGCTCGACACGGGGACCCGCATCGGCTTTGACCGCAACGATTACGAGCAGCTGAACGCCTACTACGCACAGACCGTCGCGCACAACACGGTACTGATCCATATGCCGGAGGAAGAGATGCCGTATTACTGGGTGACGCCCAAAAAACGCCTCGAGTACTACAGTCACGGCGGGCAGTTCAAGACGGTGGGCGATCACTGCGCGGCATTTGAAACCAACGACTTCTACACTTACATCGCGGGGGACGCGACTGCGACTTACCGGGCGGAGAAGTGCCTTCTTGCGTTGCGGCAGTTTGTTTTCATCTACCCGGATTACTTCGTGATTGCGGACCGGGTAACCTCGGCCAGGCCGGAGTACCGCAAGGAGTGGCTGCTTCATGTCCAGAACGAACCGGTGTTCGACGACGAGCGGACGTTTCATGCGGACGACGGCGGCGGGCGGCTGTTCTGCCGGTCGCTGTTGCCGCGTGGGGGCAAGCTGACGGCGGTGGGCGGGCCCGGACAGGAATTTCTGGCGTCGGGGCGCAACTGGGAGCTGCCGAAGGAGGCGAAGAAGTATGCGGAAACCAAGAATTACCTGGGGCGTTACCGGGTGGAGGCGGCGCCGGCGGATGCGGCGGCCGAAACGGTATTTCTGCATGTGATTCAGGTGGGCAAGGACACGTTGCCGCGGATGGTTGAAACGAAGCTGCTGGAAGACGGTGACTGTTTCGGGGTTTCGTTCGGGACGGAGCGGGGGGAATGGGAGGTGCGGTTCAACCGGTCCGGGGCGCCCGGAGGGGCCATCAAGCTGACAAAGGAGGGCAAGATTCTGCTGGATCAGCCGTTCCGCCAGAACGTCCAGCCGCAGAGCGGGTTGGATTAAGGCGTGCCCGTCGCTCCGCGTTGGTGCGCTCCGCTCCCACTTTGGGCGCTGTGGCACGCAATACACTTCCCAAAAAATCTTCAATTATCCCCCCGAGCACTATTGACAACTCAATAAAAATGTTGTATAATTAGAATACTGACGCGGTCAGAGCCCGGAATTACGGCAAAAACCACAATTCCGCTTGAAGACAAAGAAATTCCAGCTTGCATACCGGAGGCAAAGCAACCGGCAGGGGTTATTTTTTTTCTTCCCACGCTGACTTTGTCAGGTTTTGCAAAAACTCGGTTTTCTGCTTTTTTTTTTGACGTGTTTTTTTAGACGTATTTCGTGATTCTCAATCGGAAAAGGCGTTCCGGATGTATCTGAATTACAAACAAATTTCAATCGAAATCGGCGAAGCCGACGGCAGCTTCGCCGCCTCGCTCACCGGCGAGGAGACGCAGCCGCCCTTTGCCCGCGGCGCCGCCGTTTCAGTCCGCTTCGGCAACCGGAGCTGCCGGATCGGCGAATACCGGACCCGCCGGAAAAATGTCGCCTACGGGATCGATTCGGTCACCGGTGACCTCTTCTGCTCCGACGGCCACGACGGCGCGCCGGACCTGACGCTCCGCTTCCGCATCGCCGACAACGAATTGACCATCGGCGCGATGGTGCGCGGCATCCTCCTCATCGAGGGCGGCCTCAACTGGGGCCTTGACCCCGAAAACGCCACCTTCGCCGTCCGCCGCCAGGGCGAAGACGCGATCCTCCGCGCCGCCTGCGGCCCGGCGGCGGGAGCGGACGACGACGCCCTCTTCGACCGGCTGACCGACCGGATGCTGGCCTTTGAAACCACCGGACAACTGACGCTCGATTTCGATTGGGAACGCCGCGGCTACCGCTTCCGCTTCGTCAACGGCGAAGACTGGGGACGCGAGCTGACGCTCCGGATCCACCGCGACTATTGCCGCAAGACGTTCAACGTCCCCTACGCCCCGATCCGCAAAGAGCACGGGTTCCACACTCCGCCCGCCGGCTGGATGAGCTGGTACGCGCTCCAATTCACCACCCGTGAAGAAGACGTGATCGCCAATGCCGGAATCCTGAAACGCGAGTTCGGCGCCTATAGCGCTCAACTCTGCTGCTGGGTCGACTGGGAATGGCTTCACAGCAGCTTCGAAGACGGCGAAACCGGCGTCGATTCCTTCTCGCCGCGCCCCGCCGCTTACCCGCGCGGCCTCGCTCCGGTAGCGGCGGAGCTCTCCCGCCTCGGCCTCATCCCCGCCCTCTGGGCCGGCCCGACCAATGAATGGCATCCCGGCCGCCTCTACGCCGAACACCCCGACTGGCTGCTTGGCGAACACAAAGCCTGGTGCGGACGCTACTGGATCGACCTTTCCAATCCGGACGTGATCGAAAAATTCATCCCGGCGGTGTTCCGACAGGTGCTCGACTGGGGCTTCAAAATCGTCAAATGGGACTGCCTTCCGATGACGCTCCAGGCGGGTGACCTCTTCCACGACCGTTTCCGCCGCCCCGAGCTCTCTCCCGAAGCGGCGCTCCGCGCGGCGGTCGAGGCCGGACGCAAAGTCTTGGGGCCAAAGGTTTATATGCTTTCGTGCTCCGGTGAAACCGAGCGCGACATCACCTTTGCGATGGATCTCTTCGACGCGGCCCGGATCGGCGGCGACGTCTTCGGCTGGGACCACTTCATCTCCTCGGCGCTTGGCCGCGTCTACCGTTTTTATTGCTGGCACAACGTAACGCTCTACGCCGACGCCGACCACCTGGTGCTCCGCGAAGAGTTCAATACTCTGGCGCAGGCGCGTTCGCGGGTGTCGTTCTACGGCCTCACCGGTCTGCCGGTGACGATCGGCGACGATCTGACCCGGCTCGCCCCCGAACGGCGCGACCTCCTGAAAAAAATCCTGCCGACGGTCAATATCCATCCGCGCGACCTGCGGCGGCGGCGCTGCGGCGAGGCTTACAGCCTGGTCAACCTTGCGGTTTCGCGTCCCTTCGGCTCGTGGCAGGTGGCGGGGCTCCTCAACCTGACGCAGGAGGAGTTGCGCGTCACGCTCGACCTCAAGCGCGACCTGGGGCTGCGGCCGGGCGCGACATACGCGGTTTTCGACTTCTGGAACCGGAAATTCCTCGGCCTCTTCTCCGGCCGGGTGGAGCTTACGGTCGGCGCATTCGACACCCTGGTGCTCCGGGTGACCGAAGCCGGGAACGAAAAGCCGGAGCTCGTTTACTCTTCGCGGCACCTGACCCAGGGCGCGGTAGAGTTTGAATCGCTCCTGTGGCACCCCGCGGAACTCAGCTTGAGCGGCCGTTCGGGACGGGTTCCGGACGAAAGCTGGGAACTTGCCTTCCTGCTTCCTCCTCATTTGGAGGTGATTAACGATGG
>JAVBUI010000271.1:0-8250 GCA_031555495.1 Victivallaceae bacterium
CAAAGAAAATTCAAGCCGTAACGCGTAAACACTTGTTTTTTTCGATAAAAAAGACGACACTTTTGTCGGTGCCGTCTAAAAAAGGTTCGCCCCCTCTAGACCCCCTGCTCCAAAGGCTCAGGAATCTCTCCGCTTTTCTGCGGAAAGATTCCCTCGCGTCCGTGCCTTATGCGGTACGTGGCAGTCCGATACCGCGTCGGATCGCTCTGCGGCACGCGGTATCGTGGAGTATCGATGCCGCGAATGCTCCCCCACCTACACTGCCGCATGAGATCAGTCGTGGCGGGCGCGGTGCGCATTGAGGAGGGAACACGGAGGATGGATGGGGTGAGGCGGGACTCGGGCTTGTCCATATCGTCCATTCCTTGACGGTCGCCACGCATGGTTCCACGCCTCTCTCGTCAGCATCCATCCCGATCCTATCCGCCTCCGACAAAAAATCCCTTCCTGTTGCCGGGAAGGGATTTTGCTTTGCGGGGCGCCGTTACTGTTTCTTTTCGCGTTTTTCGGCGCGTTTTTCTTTCAGTGTTTTGCCGGCCGGTTTTTTTGTTTCTTTTTTTGCGTCATGCGTTTTAGCCATAACTTACCTCCATTTTCCATTGAGCGTTAACGATAATTCGGTAATCTCAGCACGAAACGAATTACGTTGCTGAGTTCTCGCATTGATTTTTCCGCGTCCGGGAGCGATTCGCCGAGCACCATGCGGATCGAGTCGGAGACCAGGTGGTACAAGCCCGGGTCGAAGAGCGAATAGTCGCACATCACCTTGTCGAGCTCTTCGCGGATCACCGAGTCGACCGGACAGGTCGGGTCGAGGCTGCCGCCGATCGCCGAACGGAGCATCGGCACGCCGTAAAAATTGTCGGCGAAGTGATTTTGCACCTCCTCCGAAAGCATGAACCGGATCGTCTTCTCCGCCAGCGCCATGTCGGCGCACTCGTTGCGGACGCAGAGCAGCTGCGTGGTCTGCAAATTGGCGTCGCGTCCGCCCTCCGGCAGCGGCAACTGGACTGCGGCGAGATGAGGAAAAAAATCCTTTTTGCGCAGTTCGACGAGCTCTTCGCGGCAGGAGAGCCACATCGCCGTTTCTCCGTAAACCGCACGCGAATCCGGCGGATTGCCGAGCAGTTCGCGCAACCGGATGAACTGGCGGAGCCCTTCGAGCATCCGGTCTCCGTCGAGCCGTACCGCGCCCGTTTCGGGGTCGAGGATGTAGCCGCCGAAACGGGAGCTGTAGACGTAAAAATCCGACAACATCCGGTTCCACGGATAGATTTGTTCCGGCGGCAGTTTCCCCTGGAAACGCGTGACGGTCTCAAGGAAGTCCTCGAACGTCCAGTGGGGTTTCGGCTCCGGCACGCCGTAGCGCGCAAAAAAACGGCGGTCGAAAATCAGGAAGCGCGGCGAAAAAATGATCGGCACGCCGCAGAGCTTGCCGTTGACGTAAAACGGATTCAGCGGCTGTTCGAAGAAACGCGACCGGTCGGGATAAATCTTTTGGAAAAGCGGCGCCAGGTCCATATAGCGCCCGTGGTGTCCCAGCACCGAGTGCGAGACCTGGATTTCGAAGATGCCCTTTTTGAACGCCCGGCAATAACGGATTTCCGGCAGGTGCTCGGTGAGGAGACCGCGCAGCAGTTGCTCGATGGGGTGCCGCCCGAGCCCCTGAAACACCACCAGGTTGCCCGGCAGCAGCCGCTGTTCCCAATGCTCGCGGACAAAGGTGCCGCCGCGCGGAACCGCGAGCAATATGCCCTGTTGAACCAGACTCTCCAACACGGTCTGCATGTGGGTGAAGCAGCATCCCATTTCGGCGGCCAGCTGACGGGCGCCGGGCAGTTTGGTGCCGGCTTTCCAGGTGCCGTCTTCGAGTTTATCCAGCAGGCGGTTGCGGACCGCCGAGTTTTTATCTATGGCCATATTTCTCCTATTCCCCAAAAAGTTCACACCCTTCGGCCACGGGCCTCGGGTCCCGCTTCGCGGGCTTCGGCTCTCTTTCCGGGGGCCCCGCTCTCCGTCACTCCGTGCGACTTCGTCGTACTCATGACTTCGAGTAAGGCATTTGTTTCTTTCCCCAAAAAGTTGGCTTTTCTTCGCCTTGCAGGCGGGTGCCCGACCTATCGGTTGTGCACCGCTCACGGAGCTCGGGGCCCGTTTCGCGGGCTTCGGCTCTCTTTCCGGGGGCCCCGCTCTCCGTCGTTCCGTGCGGCTTTCCTCCGTCGCGCTCCGCGCCATGGAGGACGAGTCGCCATACTCATGACTTCGAGTGTTGCGGCATTGTTCTTTCCGGTTTTTCTACAGCAGAGGTCTTACTATGGCAAAAATATATCGTCTTCGCGCGGCGCTTTCAACCTAAAAAAGCGCGTTTTGCGAAAAAGTTGCTGTTTTTATCGAAAAAAGTCTTGTTTTTTTACGCATTGCGTATTATACTTTAGATAAGAACTTATGACTGTGTCAGAATGTAGAAGACGGAACGACGGCGGAAAGGGATGTCATGGCTGATTCGGATCGACCGGCCGCCGCAGCGGACAACGGCGGCGTCAAGTTCCGGTGCGGAACGCTTGAATACACCAAAATCGGCCTGATGTCGCTCTTCATCTGGCTGCTCTGGGGCGATTTCTGCTTCACCTTGATGGAAGCGATCGTGCCGAGCATCATCCCCCTCAAGCTCAAAGGGCTCGATTGTCCGAACTGGATCATCGGGGTCATCATGACCACGATCCCCAACCTCTTCAACATGTCGCTCACGCCTTACATCAGCGTCAAAAGCGACCGCTGCCGCAGCCGCTGGGGACGGCGGATCCCGTTTATCCTCGCCAGCATGCCGTTCCTCTGCCTCAGTCTGGTCATGCTCGGCTGGAGTTCCGAAATCGCGGCCTGGCTGAGTGAATTCATCCCGACCCTCAAGGGCTTCGCTCCGACGACGGTGGCGATTGCTTTGATCGCCTTGTTGATGGTGGCGTTCCAGTGCTTCTACCAGTTCGTCAACTCGACCTTCTATTACCTTTTCAACGACGTGGTGCCGCAAAGTCACCTCGGACGTTTCGCGGCGGCGTTCCGGATTGTCGGGATCGTCGCCTCCACGCTCTACCAATTCTTCGTCTTCAAGTTCGCGCTCAGCCATACGCACGAAATCTTCTTCGGCGCGACGCTGCTTTATGGCCTCGGCTTCGGGCTGATGTGCTTCATGATCAAGGAAGGTGAATATCCGCCGCTCGATCAGGAGCAGAGCAAAAAGATCGGACGCTTCGAGTCGCTCCGGCTCTTTTTCAAGGAGTCGTTCCAGGAGCGCTTCTACCAGCTGCTTTTCATCAGCGCCGGGGTGTTGGCTTTCGCGGGGGTTGCCTGGAGCTTTCAGGTCTTTTTCCTGCTCGAAATGAAAATGACCATGGAACAGATCGGCTCCTACAACGGGATTCTCGGCATCGCCTCTTTTGTCGCGACCTATTTTGCGGCGATTTACGTTGACCGCTGGCACCCGTTGCGGGTTTACACCTATGGGATCATTTTCAACATTACCGGACCGCTGATGAACTGGGTCTGGCTCTTTATCGATCTGCCCGGAGGGACGTTTTTTTATCTGTCGCTCGGGGCGCAGCTGCTGTATGCGTTCATGAACGCGCTTTCGGCGGCCTGCGCAATGCCGATTACGATGCGGCTTTTTCCGCGTTCGCGTTACGGGCAGATCTGCAGTGCCCGGGGGATCGTGGTGGCGCTCTGCACGATCATCGCGGGTTTCGTGGTCGGCGGGTTCTATGACCTGGTAAGGTTCGGAACGAGTCATCTCGATTATGCGATCATCGGCAAGGATTACTGTTACCGTTTCTACTTTTTCTGGTCCGGCGGGGCGACGCTGATCAACTTCGTGCTGATCACCATGGTCTACCGGCTCTGGCTCAAAAAAGGCGGCGACGCCGGGTTCCACCCGCCGGCCCCGTGGACCAAAGAAGGTTTTGAGCATGTTGAAATTGTGCCGACTACGGGCTATCTTAGCAAATACCTGAAATTTGCGTTACGGTTTATGGATTTTGTGATGTACGGCTCGCTGGCGCTGGCGGCGGGAATGATTGCGGCGTTGAAATATTTAGGAATGGAAAGCGGCGCGTTTTACTTCACCGTGCTGGTGTTCCCGGCTTCGGTGATGGTGGCGTTTCTCTGGTACCGGCTTGCGCGCGGCATCAAGGCCGACGTCGAGCGTGCCAAGCGCGGCGAAATGCCGCGCAACGGTATTCCGCACCACGGGATGATGATGGTGTTCGGCATCAAATTCGCATTGACGATCGGGCTGGTGGTCGCCCAGCTGGTGGTTTCGATCCAGCTCAAAAATGATCTTTACGCGGTTCTTTTCGCGATGGCCAACGTGGTGACCAATTTGCTCTTGATTTTCTGCACCTACGTGGTCACCCGCATGGAACGGGGCTACGCGACCAAGGTCGATGAAGCTTCGGTGGTCAAGGCCGGATTCAATTAACAAAAAATGTGTTAATACAGCGAGGATATCGATGAAAAAAACATTGCTTTTCTGTGCCGGGCTGCTGCTCGGATCAAGCGCGGCTTTTGCCGACGCCGGGCTTACTGTCCGCGCGGATCGCCAGGACGCGGTTTACCGTGCCGGCGAACCCGTAAAGTTCAAAATCAAGCTTGCCGACAGCGGCAAGCCGATGCCCGGGGAAAAACTGGATTACGACCTCTCGGGCGATGTTTCGGTCAACAAAAAAGGCGGTCTCGTCACCGACGCCAACGGCGAAGCCGTGCTCGAGACCGCGCTCGGCCGTCCCGGTTTCCTCAAATGCACCGTCAAGCTCGCCTCCAACCAAAAGATCGAGGGCTCCGGCGGAGCCGGGATCGAACCCTTCAAAATCACCCCGTCCCGCCCGAAACCGGGCGACTTCGATTCTTACTGGGACGCCCGCAAAAAGGCCATCGACAATCACCCGTGGCAGGTCAAGCTGACCCCGGTCGACTCGAAGAACGAAAAAGTCCTGCTGTACGACCTTGAAGTCGCAATGCCGGAAGGCAATCCGATGCGCGGTTACCTGGCGGTTCCGGCCGGAGCGAAGCCCCATTCGCTCCCGGCGCACGTCAGCTACCACGGCGCAGGCGTCCGCAGTTCCAGCCGTCCGGTCGGGATGGCGCAGCAGGGGATGATCGCGCTCGATATCAACGCGCACGGCATCGCCAACGGCGAATCGGACGCTTTCTACAAGGCATTGAACGACGGTGCGCTCAAAACCTATCGTTACGATGGCTGCGAAGACCGCGACAAGAGTTATTTTCGCGGCATGTTCGAGCGCGTTTACCAGTCGCTCCGCTACGTCAAGAGCCGCCCGGAATGGGACGGCAGGACGCTGATCGCCAACGGCGGCAGCCAGGGCGGGGGACAGGCGCTGGCCGCCGCCGGGCTCGATCCGGCGGTGACGTGCTGCATCGCCTACGTTCCGGCGCTCTGCGACCACGGCGGGATCGCCAACGGGCGCGAAAGCGGCTGGCCGCGTTTTCAGTGGAGTCCCGGCGGCGTGACGCCGCAGAAGCTGGCGGCGGCGGACTACATCGACGCGGTCAATTTCGTCACCCGCGCCAACCCGGAGGCCGAGTTTTATCTCAGCACCGGCTTCATCGACCTTTCGTGCAACCCGGCGAGCGTTTACGCCGCTTACAACCGGATTCCGTCGAAGGCGAAGTTCATTCAGAACGACGTCGAAAGCGCCCATCCGATTTCCCGTGAAACGATCGACGCGGGCAAAGAAGTGATCCGCAAACATATCGAAAAAATGAAGAGTGCCAAATAATGAAAAACGTGAAACTTGCTCTGATCGGAACCCGGGGACACTGGGGTTATGTCTTTGAAAGCATCGGCGATGTGCCGGGCATTGAGATCGTCGGCATCGCCTCCGGCTCCGCCGACCCGACCGCAACGCTCGAAGCGGCCGCCGCCAAACACGGCTTTGCGCCCAAAGTCTACGCCGATTACCGGCAGATGCTCGACGAATCCGGGGCGAATATGGTCAGCATCGACGGCCCCTTCGACCTCCATGCCGAAATGTGCGTCGAGGCTTTGAAGCGTAACATCAACGTCTTCTGCGAAAAACCGATCGCGCTGACCCTCGAATCGCTGGCGGCAATCGAGGAGGCGCACCAAAAGAGTACCGCCAAGATCGTTTCGATGGTCGGCCTGCGTTACGACCCGGCCTTTTACGCCGCCTGGAAGCTGGTGACCGAAGGCGCGATCGGCAAGCTCAAACTGATCGGCACGCGCAAATCCTACCGGCTCGGCAGCCGTCCGGTCCATTTTCGGACCCGTTCAACCTATGGCGGGACGATTCCGTGGGTCGGCAGCCATGCGCTTGATTGGATTCTCTTCTTCGGCGGCAAGGACTTCGTGTCGGTCTGGGCGAACCAGAGCGCCGAGGACAACAGCGGCCACGGCGAACTTGAAGTCGCGGCGCAATGCCAGTTCATGCTGAAGGACGGTTTGATGGCGTCTGCTTCGATCGATTATCTCCGTCCGGCGGCGGCTCCGACCCACGGCGACGACCGGGTCCGGCTGGCCGGAACCGCCGGCGTGATTGAGGTCGCGGGCGGCAAACTGATGCTGATCGACGCGCAGGGCGAGCGGGAAATCCCGTGTCCGGCGCCGGACCGGAAGCTTTTCTCCGACTTCGCGCTCGATGTGATGGAAGTGCGTCCGGGCCTGACCGACGCGAAGCAGACCTTCGACCTGACCCGGGCCTGTTTGAAGGCGCAGCTTTCGGCAGACACCGGCAACCTTGTTCACTTTTAAGGAATTTTTATGCAAAAAGTCAAAATGGCGCTGATCGGGGCGGGCGGATACGGCTCGATGTATGTGCACATGCTGTGCGCTTTCCACGAAGCCGGGCAACTCGAATTCGCCGCCGCGGTGGTGCGCCGTCCGGAGAAGATTCCGGATACGGTTGAGCGGCTGCGGAAGCTGGGCGTCCGGATTTATCCCGACAGCCGGACGATGTACGAGGGCGAAGCGCTCGATGTGGTCTGCATTCCCACTGCGATCGAGAGCCACGAAGCGATGACGCTCGAAGCGCTCGAATATGGCGTCAACGTGCTGGTCGAGAAACCGGTGGCGGGCTCGATGCGGGCGGTCGAAGTGATGAAGGCGGCCGAAAAGAGCCACCCCGACAATTTCGTGATGGTCGGCTATCAGCATGTCGCGGCGCGCGAGCTTCAGCGCATCAAGCAGATTGTTTTGAGCGGCCGCCTCGGCAAGGTCATGCAGATTACGACTTGCGGCATCTGGCCCCGCGCGGACGTTTATTACGGGCGCAATGACTGGGCCGGGAAGCTCAAGAGCAAGAACGGCGACTGGGTATTGGATTCTCCGGTCAACAATGCGTTTGCGCATTATCTCAACATCGGTCTTTTCCTGGCCGGGCGGAGTTTCGGGCAGTCGGCCGATGCGGTGGCGATGGAGGCGGAATTGTACCGGGCGCGCGCGATCGAGACCTTCGACAGTTGCGCGGTAAGGGTGGAAACGGCGGTGGGAGTGAAGATTCTGGCGTTGTTCTGCCATACGGCGGAGAAATCCTTCGAGCCTTCGATCCGGATCGACTGTGAGCGCGGCACCGTCCGCTGGGCGCAGGGGCCCGAGAGCGGCTGGGAAGTCTGTGACGCGGCGGGCAAGGTGTTGGAGGAGGGCGTGGTGGTCGATTCCCGTGCCGACATGCTGTTGGACGCGGCGGGGAAGGTGGTGGATCGGGCGCGGTTTGTCTGTACGTTGGACATTGGCGCGAAGCAGACGTTCTGCATTGAGAAGCTGCATCGGCATTTTGAGTCGACGCGGCTGGATGCGTCGTATGTGCATCGCCGTGAGAGCGACGGACAGCTGACGGTCGACGGCATGGAAGCGTTGTGGAAGAAGAGCTTTGACGAGGGAAAAATGCCCGCGGAGTGCGGCGATGAGAAGTGGCTGGCGCGCTCGGAGCGGGTGGAGTGGGCATCGTTGGGAGCGGAGCGCTTATGCGCGGCGCGACGGGGCCTCACGCCACGCGGCCCTGGTGCGGAATCCAAAGGGCGCACAGCCCTTTGGCGGAGTGCGAGGCAGAGCCTCGCGGTCGCCGGGCGACGCCCCCAGCTCAAGATGCGGAACGCAGTTCCGCCGCTGAGCCCGGTCCGAGCGAGGCCGCCAGGCCGGAGCGACCGTTCTCCCCGGGACGTCATGGGTTTGGATTGCAGCGCTCCGACGCATGCGCGTCGTCGCTCGGACCGGGCTCAGCG
>JAVBUI010000274.1:0-37064 GCA_031555495.1 Victivallaceae bacterium
GCCTTGCGGCGGGACGATTGCGCATTCCGCCGTGTGTCGATGACTTGTCCGATGCTCGCATCGGCCGACGTCATCGGCGCACGGCGGCTTTGCACAAGTCGTCTCCGTCTTGTTACAAATTTTCGGTTGACACGACACTAGTGGCTGGGGAAAAGATAAGTTGTTCGCAAGGAAAAGAGCTTTGGGGAGAAGAAACCGAAAAGTATTATTGTATTGACAATCTTATTTATTCCAAAGTATATGAAATGTTGGCTCAAAAACTTTCAGGAATAATCGGAGCCTTCAGAAAAGACAAAATGAGTATTATAACGTTTTATAACGGGGGAAGTAATGTCACATGGCAAATAACAGGGGATCAGATAAAAGTCAAGACTTTTACAAGTTCAAGTATTTTTATCGATATTAAAGTGCCAGTACCGGAAAAAAACAAAATGGATATTTTTGTCATATCAATTCCTTATAATGAGAATACAGGAGTCCTTTTTGTTGAGCTAATGACCATAGGGAATGATTTTATATTCAAATAGATAAATACATTTCACTTTTTTTAAAGCCATATGAATAACATATTCACTTCATATATTATCGCCTCCGAAGGCAGGTTATTCCGACGACACACCAAGCGTCACCCGCAACTTTAACCGTCTCGGTCAGCCGGCCTCGGTCACCGACGCGGCGGGAACGCGGAGTTTCGGCTACGGTGCGACTTTGAACCGCATCGGCGAAGCGATTGACGGCATTTACAGTAAAAATTTACATTACAATTATGCCGATACCGGAATGAAAGGCCGCTATCAGGGATTTTCGCTTGACAACGCCTCCAACAGCGCTTATAGTTATGACGGGTACGGGCGGCTGAACGGGATCAATGGTTTCACTTACAGCCGCCTCGCGAACTCGGAGCTGATTGAAAACATCACCCGTCCAAACGGCGCAAATACCGCATGGGCCTACGAAACGCATCGCAACCTGGTCGCTCAAGTCGCCAACGACACAGCGAGTACCTTCGGTTACGTCAATGACAAAATTGGCCGCCGCGTTTCAATGAGCCGGAGCGGCAGTGCCTTCGCCACACCGGACGTAATAACTTACGACTACAACGACCGCAGTGAAATAATTTCCGCTGTGTCACACAACAACCCGGGATACAATTACAGCTACAATTACGACCCGATCGGCAACCGCCAAGCAGCCAATTTAAACAGTACGGCGTGGACATACACCAGCAATAATCTCAATCAGTATACTGCGGTCAATTCCGACGCTCCAAGTTACGACGCGGACGGCAACATGCTGGCCAACGGCGCATGGAGTTACACGTGGAACGGCGAAAACCGGATGATCGCCGCCGTCAACGGCGATACCCGCTTGAAATTCGCCTACGACTACATGGGCCGCCGCGTGGAGAAGAAGGTTTACGGCGGCGAAACGCTGTCCAAACACACAAAGTTCGTCTACGACGGCTACAAGCTGGTCGAAGAGCTGGACGCGCTCAACAGCAACGCCGTTCTTCGCAAGTACACCTGGCAGCCGGACGCCCTCGGCATCGATGTCCCGCTGACGGTCAAACAGGATGGCGCGACTTATTATTACCACACCGACGCCAACAAAAACGTCTCCGAGCTGACCGACTCCACCGGCGCGGTAGTAGCCCACTACGAATACAGCCCCTTCGGCCAGCTCGTAAAAGTGGAAGGCTCGTACGCGGAAGAAAACCCATTCCGTTTCAGCTCGGAATACTACGACTCCGAAACCGGCCTCATCTACTATAACTACCGCTACTACAGCCCCGACTTGGGACGCTGGACCAGCCGCGATCCCATCGAAGAACTTGGCGGGTATAACCTCTATAATATGGTCGATAATAGTCCTGCTGATTTATGGGACGACGTGGGATTGCGGCATGTTTGTAGCGGGTTCACGGATATATTGGATTGGTTAGCTGGCGTGTTTTCCAAAGGTAAGAGTGCCAAGGATGGAATCGACAAAATTGATAGTACTGGGGAGACTGGAAAAAATATTGGAACGGCCGCCGATCCAACGGCCAGCACAGGGGACAAAGCCCGGGCTGTAGGAACAGAACTGTCAAAACAAGTGGAGAAAAGTGCTCTCCTTATTCCGAGCGTTTAAAGGCGGCAAGCTGATCGGTCAACTTCTGGCGGAACAGTGTCCAGTCGGCATTGCCGGTGCCGCGCGTCGCGTAGAGCTGGTCAAGGTTGACCACCGCCGTCTTGAGATCGGCCGTACTCACCCCGGCGGACATCGAGAGGCGCAGCGCCTGATCGTAGAGCTTGCATGCCATCGCGCCGTCCAGACGGGAGGGGGAATCGTACAGATAATCCCGAATCGCGAGGTAGCCGCGCTCGGCAGTCAGCGTTTTGTTGCGGACGCCGAGATCGATCAGGGTGTTAAGACTGCGCGGGTCGTCGCTGTTCGACCAATACATCAGGGCCTCGCCGCATTGCCAGGCGTCGGCGGCGATCCAGTACAAGGTATTGCGGGCCGCGTTTGATTCATCGGCCACCGCCAGCGCCGCTTTGCAGCCGTCGGTGATGGACTTCAGAAAAGCGGGGTCCTTTTCGTTTCTGGCCGCAAACCGCAGCAGCTGGTAATAGGCGCGAACGCCCTCGCCGTCAGTGGCGATCCACGCTTCTTTCCTGCTTTCGGCGTAGGCTTTCAATTCCGCGCCGGTCATGGTCCCCAGCATCTTGAGGCATACCCGGTAGGTTGCGTCGTCCTGCGGAGTGTTGATCGTGGCGGCTTTGTTGTCGACCTTGTCGACCACTTCCTGAAAGTTGTTCCATTTGCCGGAGCTGCCCCAAACTTTGGCGGCCCCCGGCAAATCGATTGCGACAACGTCGACGGTGGGGGCGGGGGCATCGGCCGCGAATATCGCGAAAGCGGTTCCGACGGTCAAGAGGGCGAGAAACAGTTTCTTCATCATGGTTTTGTCTCCTTGTTAATGATGATATAGTCCTGAAAACCGGAGCGAACAAACTCCGGGATCAGCAGTTCACCGGCGGCGAATGCCACCATGATCACCCGCGACACGCCGAGCCGGTCAAAGACCGGACGGAGCGCGGGCGAGTAGATTTCCGGCCGGACGTAGTTTACCGCCATCGCGGCCACCGCCTCCGGGGGAAGCTGGAACGCCGGGGCTTCACAGCTCATGATCCCGGCGGATGTTTCCCCGGCGTAGATTTCCCCGATCACCGGTATCTTGGGATTGCCGGACCGGGCCGCGGCGATCAGAAAGGCCGTGTAGGGGCGGTCCTGCCGGAACATGTGAATGGAAGTCCGCCGCCAGCCGATCAGCAGAGCGTCGGCATGAACCGCGCTCCGGCGCAGAAGCGCCGACAGCCGACGGGAATCCGGGAAGACCGTGTCGCGATGTTCTTCGCCGCGCGGGGAAAAGGCAATCGCTACGCGCAAGCCAGCCCCCCTCAATTGCATCGCATACAGCGTGGCGGAGTCGGCGGTATCGGCAAGGTCGAGCAGCAGCACCACCCCATTGAATCCGGCGGCCTTCAATGCCTTTGCGTCAAAGGCGTCACCCGCCCGGTACTCCGCCGCCAGCCGCAGCGGTTCCGCCGAAAGAGCAATCGCTTCCCCCCGCCAGTCGGCATACTCCCGGTAGATCCGGCTCCAGGTCGACCACTTTCCGGCATAGGCGCTGCGGACAGTGGGGTCGCGGTCAAGGTTGACCTGATCCCCCACCGGCGGCAAGTTCAGAGCCAGTAGCAGAATTAAAATCAGTCCTCCCATACCGGCCTCCGATTGGTTGCGGTGTTGACCGTGTACGCGCCTCCGGTATCGGAGTCAAGCGAAAAATTCTGATAGATTCCGGTCACCACATGAACCCGGAACTGCCATTTCTCGCCATTTCCGACCACTGCCGTCGTAAAAGTATCGCGGCCGAAGATCGGACGATAGAGCCCCGTCACGGCGCACTCCGCGCCACTGACCTCGCGTACCGTTATCCATGCGCCGGACGTTCCCTGACGTACTTGTAGCGTCGCCTTTTCAACCGTCGTAATGACCGAGATATCGAGCTGGGCCGGAAGCGATACGGTGAGTCCCCCGGAAGCCGGGCGCCCGTCGAGGCGGATTGCCACCTCCGGCGTAACGATGATACTGCCGGTCCCGCCGCCGCTTCCGCCGTCGGAATACTCCCAGCAGCCGAGCGCCGCGACTGCGGCGGCGAGGAACAGTGAAGCGAGAAACTTTTTCATAACAGAGCCCTCCAGGGGGTATAGTCGCTGCCGTCATACCAGCGGCACCGCGCGTATTTCATATTTGCCGCCGCTGCCGGGCGTTCGATCCTGACCCGGCTGCCGTAGAATGCCACACCGGCACCGGCGGCCGGAAACGCTTCGTACTGATCAGAGCCGAAGACATAGACGCCGGTTCGCCCGGTTCTGGTGTCGATTTTGACCGGCGATGAAAAGTTGATGGATGCCGAAAACTGAACTTCCAGATGCAGCAGATCCCCGTCAGGATCGGACGGCACCGGAATCGGCGGAATATCGCTCGTACCGGAAGCGATGATATCGAGTTTCACGTTCCCGGCGGCATCCGGCTTGACGCCGTTTACCGACTGTACCTTGATATCCTCAAGGTAGGCGAGTTTCTTACCGGCATGAAGCAAGATGTTGTCGGCCTCGGTCAGAGTATTCAGCACGGCAAGATTGGCGTGGCTGTGTTCCATCCGCACGATTTCGCCGGTGGCGGCGTTGCGTACATACCAGGCGAAGGTGTCGCCCTCGGCGCACAGCCATACTTTGGCGGCCCCGGACACCGTCAGCGCCGCCGGGCTTTCGTCCGTCTCAGTGCGGACCGACATCACCAGATAATCGGCCAGCACGTCGCCGGATGGAAATAAAGTTTTGTTTTGCATGGCGATCCCTTAGTAAAAGATTCGGATGAAGGCCATCCACTTTTCTTTGTTGAGTGCGGTCGTAAAGCCGTAAGTGTTGCGTTTCCCCGCCCGGAAGCCGCCGGGAATCCAGAAACCGACTTTATCGCGCTGTATCATCGGCAACGAGAGGTCCGAAGTATTGGATTGCAGCATGGCGGCGAATTCACCTTTGGCGTATTCGAAATCCGGCTCGACGCATTGCAGCACGACATCCGTTCTCGCGTACAGGGGATCGAGGTCCAGGCTGTGGGTGAACTCAACAAGGGTGTTCGGCGTCGGCATGAAGGGAGGCGACACCCATACCCGGCCATGCATCGGCTTGATTTCCTGCTGTGAGTACGATACCGCCGAACCCAATAGGAGCCCGCCGTTGGCATCGGTTTTGAAGGTGCCGATTTCCCGGTAGATCGAATAGCCGTCGGGCAAGCCCGTGACTTCCTCCCCCGCCGGGGAATCGGCATAGGCGAAGCCGCTGACGCTGAATTCGTTGATGATTGCATAGAGTACGGCGGTATGGTTGGCGGTTACCTCGGCTCTCACACCGTAACACAGCAAGGGAGCGGCCAACGCCACCGAGCCGGAGGCGCTGGCGACGTTCTGCAGCGCCAGCGGCGCGACGGTGGTTGCGCCGTCCTTGAGGTCGTTCCAGTTACCGTCCTTGTCGCGGGTATAAAACTTGATCGTCTTGGCATACGGCGCGGCGCTGTGGCCTTTGATTTCCAGAAGATTGATCGCCTTGGGCGTGTCGAAGATCATCTGCACATGCTGCGGCAGCCCGCCCGCCATCGAGCGCCAGTGATTGGTTGCCGCCGCGCCGACACGGTCAAAGGCCCGATAGGGATTGGTGGTGCGCTTGGCGGCATCGGCCAGTGTCGTTGACGCTTCGGCGAGATACCCGGCGGGGAAGTCGTCGGCAAACATCGCCGGGCTCGACCACGGCTTCCACTTCCCGGAGGCAGCCGAATAGGTCAGGGAGTCCTGATCGAAATAAAGGTGCAAATCGACGTCCGGCTGGGAATCGCTCTTTTTGCGCATCAACAGTACATGATAGAGGCTGTTTCGTTTCAGGTTCTTGCCGACTTCTTTCTGCAACGTGACAGAGCTGGAAATGAGCTTTTTGCCGGTGATATCCATGCAGCGCCCCGCGTTCACATAAATTTTGCGGACTTCGGAGCCCTTGTCGGTTTCCGACGCGGTGGAGAGCTGCAGCCCGGTCACGGTTCCCGGAATCATCGCCAAGGTCACTTCCGAGGCGGTCGGCGTGGTGGTGCCCCCGCCGCCGCCATCGTCTCCGCCGCCGGTGCCGCCGCCCCCATCGTCGGAATGCTCCGCCGGGATCACCAGCAAGCCGTAACGATAGTTGGCATTCTCCGAGAGGTTGCTCCAGTAAGAGCGCCAGAAGTAGATCGTGCCCGTGAGCAATCCGGGTACTTCGGAAATTTTGAGCAGCATGGTTTTGCCGACATCGTCGGTGGTCACGCCGGCGGCGGCGAGGTCGTGGGAGAGTTCGCCGTTTTCGTCGGGGAGATAAAAGCCGCCGGCGGCGGTGTCGGTGCGAATCGAAATCACCGACTCAAGCGGCATCCCGTCATCGTCGACAAATTTACCGTCAAGCGAGAAGTCACAGACGAGGTGCAGGATATCGGTACTGTTTTCCGGGGCCGGGCAAACAAAATCCAGCGCCCCGACCGAACTCGCGGCAGCCTCGGACGCGGCGTTTTTTGCGGACGCGGCGGAGGCGGAAGCAGCATTGACCAGCTCGGAGAGTTTGGCGATCAACTGGTCGGCGGTGACTTGCGAATCGTCATTGGTGATGCTGGCGGGCATCTTGACACAGCGGGCAAGCTCCGCCAGAAGCTGCTGGTCGATCATCATCGCGTAGTCGAACGCCTTCTCCAGCACCGAGGGATAGAGCGGGGAATTATTCAACAGCCGGACAAGCTGCAACAGCGCCATGTTGCGCCGGATGGTCAGCCGTGAGCCATATTCGAGCGGAACGGCCAAAGTGACGGTGCCGCCCTTACCGAGCAATTCGACGGTGTAATCGGTGCCGTAGGTCAGAGCTACGTCGTTTTTCTCGACCAGCAGATGACCGGGGCTGTCGATATAAAACAAAAAGTCATAATCTTTCCTCGACCCGTTTCCGACAAAAGGGCCGCTAAAACAAAGTTCGCTGTCAATGGCCATAATGTTCCCCCTGAAAGTTGCCACCCTTCGGCCACGGGCCTCGGGTCCCGCTTCGCGGGCTCCGGGTACTTTCCGGGGGCCCCGCTCTACGGTGTTCCGCGCGGCTTCGCCGTGCTCGCACCTGCGAGTATTGTTTTCCTTTTCGCTGGAAATTACCACCGCACCGCACTCGAAGCGAATCGGTTTCACATCACCAAAGCGGCGATTTCAAGTTTGCATTTTCACTGCCGTTGAAGTATGGTATGAAAAACAAGGGAAGGGATGAAGTAATGAAGCATATTCTGTTGGCGGTGCTGGTCCTGTGTGGTGTTGTGGCGGCGGTAGGGGCGGAAAAAGATATTAGGTTCAAAGAATTTTCTACCAAAGATCACCCCAAGTCACAGGGGTTAAATGTCACGATTACCTACCCCACTAGTTGGAAAGACGAAGACGGTCGACGGCCACATATGCTAAAAACGTACTCAAAGGAAGAAGGGAGCATACTACTATCAGAGCTTATTGGGATAAAGCGAATATCGTCCGATAAATTATCCGTTCATCTACAAGAATTCTCCAAAATCTTAACGCAAATATCTACAGAAGATTCGAAAACTGCTGATTTTTTGGAAGTCGCAAGAGCAATATATTACCCCGATAAAGTAGACGAATGCTTCAAAATGACAGTCGATGGAGTTCCGGTTCTTGTAGTTTTCAATAAAGGTACTATTGAGCGTGGCGGTATTCACTGGTTTTCTCGCCGATCGATATATACTTACTTTTATGATGATTATATGGTAACAATCATGTTTGCCGTCGGAGGAACGCCAGAAAGGCAAAATGAAGTTGATTCATTGTACAAAAAAAACCTCACATTATTTCATTATATTGCATACCAGACAATATTTACAACAAAATGGGAAACGAAGGATATTGCTCCGACAAAAGCGGCTCCCAGGACAGAAAGCAAATTGACTGAAAGTATTGATTCCAACGTCCAGAAGACACCGATGACAGAGCTTCCCAAGCAGGAAAGCAAAAAAGATTCAGATGGGGCTCTTGAAAAGAAAATTTTGGGGTTTATTGTGCTCGGGATTGGCGCGGTCATCTCCATTTTTTGGATTACATTAAGTATTGTACGTACATTCTGTTCACCAAAAAAAGAAAAGAAAAGCGACTATTCCCCAGAACAGTATCGGACCGGTCTTGGGCCTCCAAAGGAGCCGGAGCAAGCTCAAGCGAATCCTCAAGCAAAAGCGCCGACCGAAAAGAAACAAGCTGGCGTGTGCTCCTGGGAGGAATGGAATGAGTGTATGCGAAAAGGTAATTCTGAACAGGAACAAACCGCCGTGGAACAGAATGTGGCAAATCAAGAAGACAAAAGCACGACTACACAAAAGACAGTTCGGTTTGTAATCAAATGGGGGATCGGATTATTTGGTGCAGTCGTCGCTGTATTGATAAAAGAAAGCTTGAAAAACTCTTCGGCTTCTGGATTGGGCGTGATTGCGATGATTGTTTCCTTTGCGGTCATTGTTTTTTTGGGAAATATCATCATGCATTTATTCTTAGCTGCAGGAGAGGGCGCAGCGGACGCAGTCACCCAAAAAGAGGACTTACCAAAAGACAAGAGCCCAATTCCCTCGGAAGAGAACACATTGCAGTTAGAGACGTTAAGTGATGAAATGCTTGCCATAGTCCTTGATATGCTGACGAAAGCAAGACTTCGTCACGAGAAAAGCGGGGAATGTTATGACGTGTGCCCCTCGTGCAAGCAGCGAAAGGTGTTTTTCTTTTCGCTGAACAGCGGCCCCTTCGATTTATTATTTAAAGATGACGATTTTTACTTTCTGTGCTCAAATTGTTTTGCCTACCGTAAAATGCCCAATTCAAGTAAATCGGGAACGTACATCAGTATCAATGCCCAAGAGTGTGATATGCTTGGGGGACTTTACCAAATGACCAAATCCGTAACCGAAAACCGCCAAAGAGTAGAGGATTTCATAAGGAAAAAAGAATTCGAAAAATACATATGGTGGGAGGAAGAGGGGAAGAAAAAGAAAGATTCATCCTTGACAACCCCATAAATCCGTGCTAACTTAAAATCCAAAGCCCTTAGAACAGGCTTCAAAGATAGGAGAATTCCATGAGATTTTATTTGAGAGCGTGTACAGTTGCGCCTTCGGGCGGGGCGGCGACCTACTGCCGTTTGTTCTAACTTCTGTATGCGCTCTCTTTTTGCCCTTAGAACAGGCAAGAAAGGCAGGCTGTCATGATCAGCAATCTCACCCCGTCCGTCTTCAACTTTGAAGAAACCCGTCCCGTCCGCGTCATCATGCAAAACAGCGACCCGTGGTTTATCGCCAAGGATATTTCCGGGATTCTCGACTATGGAAAAACCGAGGCAATGACCCGCCGTTTGGATGACGATGAAAAGGGTACTACGATTTGTAGCACCCCCGGCGGTGAGCAGGAAATGACCATCATCAACGAAAGCGGCCTGTACAGCGCGATCCTCGGCAGCTCCAAGCCGGAGGCGAAGCGCTTCAAGAAGTGGGTTACGTCGGAAGTCCTGCCCTCGATCCGCAAGACCGGGCGTTACGCGGCGGCGGCGGAGGCGGTTCCGGCTCTGGGGTTCGGCGTCGCCGATTTGCCTTTGCGCTACCGGGGCGTTCCGGTGATGACGATCCGCATGTTCGCCGAGAAGTTCCAGTCGTCGATCGACGCCGTCCAGCGCAAAATCCGCCAGCCCGATATCGGACTGATCGACGGCGTCGACTTCTTCTACATCGGGAATCTGACCCGGCAACTTAAGATGGAGATCGGCTTGCCGAGCAACAATAACACCGCACGGCAGATGACTTTGCTGACCCTCTCCGGCGTGTTGAAGGTCATGCGCTACTCCTCGCTCCATCCAAGGGAGCGTACCCCCGTTTGCGCCACGGCTGCGGAGCTTCCCACTTGGGACGGGCGTGTGCTGCCGATGGTCAGGAGGCTCAACTATCGCGGTGTGCCGGTGATGACGCTGCGGCAGATCGCCGACGGCATCGGGGTATCCACCGGATGTCTGCACCACATGATGCAGCAGGGGCCGGGTCTGATCGAGGGGGTGGATATCTTCCGGCTTCGCGGCTTGACCATCGAGACGCGCAATGCGATCGGCTTCGAGCCGGGTGATCAGATCGCCAACCAGATCGATCTTTTCAGCTATCCGGTCGGAGTGAAGAAACTGCTCGACTTTTACGGCAAACGCCTGATCGCTTCCGGCGTGAAGTTCAGAATAGCCCCGTCTTTGCCGGCGTCCGCCCCGGAAAATACTACGGTTTACCGCCGTTCAGAACCGCCGGCGAAAGACGAACACTCCGAGTACCGCGGGCTCCACTTCGCAAAACTCCCGTATCGCAAGAGCCAGTTCCGGCTGGACCTGCTGCTGGAGAAATGCCGGGCCCTCGGGATCGACGTAAACGCTGAAACACGTGAGTTCACCCTTCTCTTCTACGTGATGCATGCCGTTCGCCTGACCGCGACGCGCGGTTGCGTCATGCCCGACGGCGAGGGCGGATTCAAGTACGAAATCCTGTAACCCTCCAAGTTTTCCGCGCCCCCTGAAACCGATTCGGTTCCGGGGGGCTTTTTCTTGATCTATTGAATTGCCCTGTGGTTTTTTTTTGTATGAAAAAAGGCCGGGAATTCTTGCAAGTTTACATTTTCGCGATATAGTAAAAGTGCAAGCCCCATCAATCGGGTAAGCATATCAGGAAAGGAGGAACCGTTATGAGCGAATACCTGAAAGCATTTTTGGCTGGAGTCGGAAGCATTGGATTGTGCATGCCGAATCTTGACGAATTGCGGAAGAGTCGGCGCGGCGGTTTCCGGCGGGACGCAAGAAACCTCAGGCGCGATTTCCGGATTGCTGTCGCGCCCTTGCGGAAGAACGCGGAAAAGGCGGACAATGGCAAATAAAAACACCAAACTCACCGCAACTAGGCGCATGCCGGACGGCAACGAGTTTTCGCTTTCCCGCCAAGACGCGGAGCTGGACGTTCCGATTCTGCCTCATCCGGAGGTGATAGAGAAGCTGAATGCCTGCCGCCCGGACCTGATCGACTGGATGATCAAAGAAGCCAGTATGGAATCCGCAAAGCGGCGGGAACTGGATGAGAAAATCAACAACACCGCATGCTCCGCATACCGTCGCGGGCAGTGGCTTGGTTTTGCCATCGGCTTGGCGGGCATTACCGGAGGCTCCCTGGTCGCGATTTTCAGCAGTTCTCCGGTTGTCGGCGGCACCATCGCCACTGCCGCGATTGTGGTTCTGGCCGTCGCCTTCCTGCGCGGCAAGCGGGAATAATTCCATCTTCTATTTCCGCGCCCCCTCCGACTTCGGAGGGGGCGTTTTGCTTTTACTTTTCGTCCTCGCCCCATTTCTTCTGAATGCGCCGGACACTTTCCCATGCGGGAACCACCGGTACGCCAAGCAGGAAGGAAGCGCTCTTGACCGTCTGATAAAGGACCTCGTCGGGCATGCGGTCGCCGTCCTTGTCCCGCTTCTGAAAGGCCCGCCACGGATCGTGGATGGCGCGGATCGCCGAGCTTGCCGGGTGGTTCGGCAGCCGTCCCTCGACGAGGACATTGGGGAGTTCCCGCGCCAGCGGGATACCCGCGAGCATGATCGACGAGCCCTCGGACAAGAGCTCCAGCCACGCCTTGCGCCGCTTCTTGTCGTCGTCGCTGCCGAGGTCGCCGAGGCTGTTGGCAAGCAGGAGGTTGATAAAGGCCGTCATGATCGTCGGGATCAGGAAGTCCGACACCATCGCGCTGGAGTAGCGCCCCGCGCCGATTTCCCCCTTTGCCGTCGCCAGTGTGTGGGCGGTGATCCGGTTGCTCTGCGCCACCAATGGCCCGACGAACATCAGAAAGAGCCCCCAGCCCTTGGCCCGCTGCATCGTGGTGGTGTCCATGTCCCGGTTCGACCCCTGTGTATCGACGATATGCTTGTCGGCGATCAGCACCGCGTCGGCCTGGCTGAATCCCCGGTTCTGCGCATGTTGATAAGCCGCCATCCACATCGGGTAAACCGCGCAGCGGTCCATCAGGTTGATCGGCAGGAAGCCGAGGTTGCGGAACTTGTTCAGCCCCCGGTCAAAGAGGGTGCGCCGGAGCTTGCCGATCTCTTCGACGATATCCCGGTCTTTGCCTTTGCTTCGCTCCCGCATGAAGGGGGAAAGATTGTTGACTTCGTTGATGCAGTCCAGCGGGTGGCGGTCGAATCTGGCGGCGTTCGCCAGCCACATCGGGACGCCGCCGACACTGTCGATGCCGGTGAACATCGTCGAGCTCTGCTTGAGCGCGGTGCCGAGTCTTCCCCAGAGTGCGCCCGATACCAGCGCCCGCTTCACCTTGGAGAGGAAAGCGTTCTGCTGCCCGGCATCGGGGTTGATCGCGTTGACCAGGTGATCGCGGAAGGCCGCATAGGTCTTCGCCCCGAATTTCGCGGTGATCTCCCGCGCGACGTCGGCGCTGTCAAAGACCGCCATCACCTCCCGCGCCGTTTCCTTGAAGGCGATATAGCGCGTCGTCGCCTTGACATGGCGGACGAGCCCGTCCAGCGACAGTTCGACCGCCATGCCGGTATGCGCCAGCCGCTGTTGCGTCATGCCGTCGCCGGGGGCGGCGCGGCGGGCGGTGCCGTGATCGAGGTTCAATTCAAATTCCCCGTTGCGGCCGAAGAGCAGCTTACCGTCGTAGCGGATCGGCATGTAGCCGCCCTTGACCGTAATTTCTCCTTCGCGGGTCTGCACGGTAAACGATTCTGCTTCCTCCCGCGCCAGCGTCCGGTAATTGACGCGCTTGAAGACGCCATTCAGCTCCGGGTAGAGCGAGTCGACCGCGTCCCAAATTTGCTGAATGTGTTCCCAGTCCGCCGCGCGGTCAAAGACGGAAAGAATTGATTCGACCTGTCCCGCTTCCCACTGGTATCCGGCCAGCAGCCGTTCCCGGTTGGCGAGGTTGCCCCAGTTGAGCGCGGCGGCCAGCGCCATTTCCGGGCTCCATTTGCCGTCGGTGAAGCGCCGGTGCTCTTTGGAGAACTCCGGGAGCCCGATCAATTCCTTCGGTATTTCGCGGAAGCGGTTGAAGAAATAGTCGATGCTCGGCATGAGTTTCCCCAGCGTCCGTTCCAGCAGCTCTTTTTGCCGGGCGTCGGAACGGTGGAGCTTGTTGAAGCCCAGGCGCTCGATAATGCCGCCGACGGCTTCGCCGGTGACGTTCTTGTAGCCGTCGAGCTTGCGGGAGAAGTGGAGGAGACTATTGAGCGATGCGGTCGCATCGGAGGCGAAGTTCACCGCCGAAGACCAGAGCGAGCCTGAGACTTGCCGGTCCGCTTGCGCCGCCAGCGAGGAAACGACGGCCTCGATGTTCTGATGCAGCTCGATCGACCGTCCGGCTTCGGTATTCTTGACCAGGTCGAGGCTGTAGCGGTAGAGCTGTTTCATGAATTCATGGAGATTGTCGAACTCTTTGACCGTGAGCTGCCGGTAATCCCGGACACGCGGCAGCTGCTCCATGGTGATATCCATCCCGGAATTGGCGAGGATCGTTTCAAGCGAATGCTCCGGCCGCGCAACTCTCTTCATCTCGTCGTCGGTGAAGCCGAAGTCCCGCGCCAATGTCCGGTAATAATAGCACACATCCCCCGCGACCTTGTTCAATCCCGCCCCGCGCGAATGTTTGCGGGCGATCTGTTTGACCCGGCGCGGGATGCCCTCCACCTGTGAGCGTTTCTTTTGCTGCACAGCCAGCATGGCGCAGTTGAGGTTGAGCCTTCTTGCGGCGTCAAGCGCCGTCTGCCAGTCCTCTTTTTTCAGCGCGGCGGCGCACTCTTTGGCGTTGCTCTCGACCGCCTGGAGGCGCAAATCGGTCCGCAGGGCCGACGCCAGCGGCATCTGATCGACCCGGTCTTGAGCGACCTTTTTCAGATCTTCCTTGCTCCGCCGCGCCTGTGCCGAGTTTGTTTTGATGGACAGCGCCCCGATCAGGGTGTCCAGCTGCTCCAGCGTGGAGTCGGCGGCGGCCACCGTCTCGGAGGCGGGGAAGTTTTCTTCAAAGCGCTCGGCGGCATACTCCGCCGCCGCCTTGGTGTATTCGTACTCGGTCGGCGCATTCAGCAGGGCGTCGACCATCTTTGCCGCGTTTTCATATCCGTTCTCCGTTGCGACCCGGTCAAGCTCGGTCTGGCTGTCGAGCCGCAGCGCGTTTTCCGCTTCGGCATCCCAATAAGCTTGGTTGTCGCGGTACTCGGTCTGGAAGTTCCGGCGGATTTCCCGGTACGTCATATCGGAGAGGGCATCGATCAGCTCCTGTTCGGAGATTTCAAAGCTGGCCATTTCCGAGAGTTCACGGGCGGCAAGGTCGCTCTCCATGCCTTTTTTGAGGTCAAAGAACGATCCGGCTTGTTCTTTGAGGATTCCGAATTTGGGATCGGGCTTGATCCTGCCGTAGTTGTTGCCGCGAATCAGCCAGGCAAGGTAGTGATTGGTGTACAAATATTCATCGAACGCCGCTTGGCGCTGCCGAAGTCCGATCTCCTTGTCGCGGCGCTGCTCCGGGTCGTGGAATTCTTCGCCGGGGCGGGCGGCCCGCGGCGTTTTGGCGATCACGCCCTTTTGCCGCAGCCGTTTTAGCACGTCGGGGCCAAAAAGCGCCTTGACCGCGGCGGCGTCAAGTTTGCCGTTCTCCCGCAGGAACTGCCGAAGCTTGTACACGGGGGCCGAAGAGAGTATTTCACCGGCGGCTTTGCGGGCCTCGGCGGCGGCTCTGGCGCGACCGGCGGCGCGGGCGCGGTCGAGATTGTCCAGCAGTTTTTCTTTCTCGTTCTCGGCCCACGGCAGAATCGCCTGCCTCGCAGCAGTGCCGATCCCGGACAATTGAGTTTGGCGGAACAAGCCGACCACGGCGTCGTCGGACATCAAGCGCTGCGCGGTTTCCTCGGCGGCCAGCCAGCGGTCGAAAATCTCCTTGATTTCCGTCGGCAGGGGGTTGTCGTCGAAATAGCCTTTGACAGTGTTGTAAATCCGCGTCAGCCAGTCGCGGAACCGGCTGAACACCTTCTGCAGCGCTTCGTTGGGAGCTTCGCCGCGCTTGAGATAATATTCAAACGCCTTCGGCAGCTTTTCGTGATCGAAAGTCCCGTCCTCGCGGGTCGACTCCCTGCGGATCGTTTCGAGGTCTTCCTTAAGCGGAGTTCCCTCCAGCAGTCCTTCCGCCTCAAGCATTTCAAACATATCATAAAAGTAATGTATCACCTCGTGGGAAAGGCTGGAAACATCCGCCGCCTGAAAGAGATGGATCTTGTGAGTCCGGGGATCATAAGCGCCTTTTTTCTGATTTTCCGTGCTTTGCTCCTTGACATTCATATCAGTGGCGTTATCGTATCTCAAGAAGCTGGCAACATCCCTAGCCCGCTGGCCGCCGTTTTCGGGACTAGTTGGTGACACTTGTAGTAGTGGGGGATCAGCCAGCTTGACTTTTTGATATTGCATTGCCGTAATGGCGTGTACCGACCGGATATGATTATCGCTTCCCCGTTGCGCCTTTTCAATTTCCACCCGGTAAATGTTTCCGGTCGTCGGATCGAAGCCGACGAAAGCGGCGTTCTTCCCCATATCAGCTACCGGTTCCGGGTTGTGCAAAACGAATTCTACCGCCGCCCGCGCTTCCTCGGGTGAATTAAAGTATTCCGTATGACGCGCATAGAGAAATTCGTAGTCGGCATAGAAGCGTTCTCCTGTGAACCCATACAGCTCCTTGAATCCCGGCGCGGATGGGACACGCCCGTCACGCAGCAGATTCCGGTTTTCCGCATGATTGGGAGCTCCCGGACGCCGCAACGCGGCTGCCGCAGCCTGAAATGGCACATCCGACCGCTCACCGATCTTCCGGACAAAGTCTTCGTAGCTGCTGTTGGCGACAAGCGTCAGCGGTTTCAGCAGCTCCGCCGGGCTTTTGCCGCTGGCGCGTGCGAGGCCGCGGGCCATTGCGCCCAGGAGTTCAAGTTCGGCCTTCACCTGGGTTTTGCTGAACCGGCTGGAGAGCTCCGTCCCGAACCGCTCCAGCTCCGCGTCGAGTTCGCGGCGCTGCTGTTCCCGTTTCACATTGGCGGCTTCGGCTTTCGCTCCGGCAAGCTGTTCTTCCGCTTCCATCTCCTGCCGGATTTCGGCGGCGACTTCGGGAGAGACCGGCTCCGGCGCGGCGGAGAGAATCCCGCCACCCTCGGTATCCAGCGCCAGATCGGAAACTTTCCGATACAAGTCGTGCTGCTCGATCACCGCCAGCCGGGTAAAGGGGACCTCGACCGTGCCGTGTTCTTCGGCGCGGTTATTGAGTAAAGCCAGCTCATCCGGGGCGAAGTTCAGCGCGGTCTGCAACTCCGGCGACTCCTGATAAAGCGCCCGGAACTTCCCGGCGTCGAGGCCGAAGGAGAGATTTTGCGAAATCGCCGTATCGAGCAAATCTTCGGCCACCGCCCGGCTGGGAACCTTCTCACCGTCTTTGGGGTGCAAATACTGATAAGTCCGGTCCATCAGGTCGAGCCGCTGCGCCTTGGCGCGAATCTCGCCGAATTTAACCATGCCGCCGGGGAGATTCATCAAGCCGCAGAGCGACCCGACGCTGACGAAGGTCAGCAAACGTTCCTCCGGCGTCATAAAGGGCTGCCGGACGTCGAGCGCCGCCCAGCCGTCAATATTGAGCGCTTCGCCGAGCTTGGTCAGGCCGAAGCCCATCGCCTTGCCGCCCTCTTCTTCGAGGACTTCGCCGACGAGGCCGTGGAATTGCGTGACGTCCCTGACGTTCTTCATCTGCCTTGCCAGCGGACGGAGCTTTTCAAACGGGATTTTGCGGGCCATCGCGTTGCCGGCGGCGGCGCCGATTTCGCGCACCCGCGCCGGGGGAATCTTGCCGAGCATCCGGCTCCACCGACCGACCTCAAACGCTCCGCCGAGACGTTCGGACACGTTCTCGATGCCCCGCTCCGTTACATGCTTCAGTACCATCGCGCCGAGCGCCAGTTGTTTTTCGGGCGAAAGATCCAGCTCCATCTGCCGCGTTTCGGGATTGTAGCGCAGGGCGCTCTGGTCCTGCTCGGCCATCACATTGGCGATGATTTCGGGCGTGTAGAGCGGCAACCGCAGCGCTTCTTCGGCCCCGACCAGCCCGACCGTCTTGGCGACTTTGGCGACCAGCCCGGACTTGGCGGCAAGATCGATCCCGAACTTGCGGAACAGCCAGGAGCCGCCGGCGGTCACGGGCTTGTGGGCGATGCCGAACGCCCCCATTTCGCCGAGGCTGGTGACAATCGTCTCCGCCGCCTGTTTGCCGAAGGTTTCGCCCATCAGCTCGTCGTATTTTTTTTGCCACAAACGAAGTTTGAAATCCGCCCTTTCGTAACGGTTCATCTTTCCCGCGCGGTAGTCCTCGAAATCCCGCCGGAATTGAACGCTCTCGCGCAAGCTCAAAACGCCGAAGAAGTTGAACAGTTTGGCGGGATCGGTCTTCGAGATATCGAGTTTCGCCAGCTCCTCCGGCTTGAATCCGCGCGGATCGGTGCCGGTCGCCCGCCAGAACTCGGCCATCCGCGCTTCGAAGTAGCCTTTTTCATTCAACCGGGCCTGCCAGTTTTCGCCCTCCAACTGGCGCAGCCACACGGCGGTCAGTGTCAGTTTCTGCAATCGCTCGGCCTTTTCGACGTCCTCGACCCGCTGCGCCTCGGAGGGCTTGACGCGGACATTGTTTTCGAGGTACATCGCCGCATGATTCACGATTCCACCGGTTCGGTCGGGGACGAATGTCGCCAGCATTTTAGCGGTATCGAGATGAGCGTCGTATTCTTTGTTGGCCTGATCGTATTCTTCATCGAAGACCATCTTTTGGACGCTGTCATTGACCTTCTTCTCTTTCGGTCCCTCCACCCAACTTTGCAGTACCGGCCGGTACACCCGGCGGCCGTCGCGGTGGCGATACATGTCCTTTTCATTCCATACCCGTTCCCAGCCGGCAGCGTTGAGTTCGGTGATCCGATCCGATTCCAGCCCCTCCGGGCGGTCGTACACATCGGCGGCGACACGGCCATACCTGACTTGCGGCGTCTCATTGCGATTGATCAGATTGCCGGTGCGGAAGATTTCATCGAGCCGCGCCCGGTCGTCATTGGTCTTATACACAGCCAGCCGCACCGGGTCTTGGCCGAGGAACCGCAGCATATCTTCGCGGTTGCGCTCGAAGTCCGGCTTTTCTTTGAACAGCTTGTTGTCGCCGTAGTAGGCCACCGCCGGGGGAAGGCCTCGCTCCCGTGTCATGTCGTACTTGGCGGGCAGTTCGTCAGAGCCGATTTCATCGACGATAGCCTGATTGCGCCTGATCATCTCCATCGGCGCATTCATGTGGTTTTGTTCATCCATTTTATTTCACTCCCTGCTTCTGCCAGCGTTCGTAATTGCGTTTGTCCAGCTTTTCGTCGCGCTTGAATATTTTGCCTTCAGCGTCTGGATACCAGCCCTGCCGCATGGCGTACCGGGTCAGCGTATCGTTTGTCGGTGTCGGCTCTTCGAAGAGTTCCGGCAAATCGCCGCCTTTCGCCAGCAGCCTGGCCCGCTCGGTACGGTACGAGCGCAGGATATGCTTCTGTTCGCGGTAAATAAGCCCTTCACGATCCCGTACGAGCGGGAAGATGTCGTTCATTGCCGTAATCATGTTATGTTTGCGATCCCTGACCAGATAGTCGCTCTTCCAGAGTCCAAAGATTTCATTCTGGAACATCACTTCCGTCGAGGCGAGATAGGCGGCCATCTCCTTTTGGATATCGGCCCGGTCGCGGACTTTGCCCGGCTCGGCGGTATCCAGCAAATATTCGTAGAAGCCGCCGGGAAGGTTCTTTTTGTAGCCGAACTTGTCGGCGACCGACACGACCATCTCGTAATCCGGGAGCGAAATCTTTGCCGACACGGCCCGGTCGAGTTTTTTCAAACTGGCGTCGTCGCAATTGCCGCCGTTATTGACAAAGGTATTTCGGGCCTCTTCCGGATTCAGCTTCTTCTGCTGAACATCCTGCAAGGTTTTTTCCATCGCCCGGCGTTGTTCCAGTGCGTCAGCCTTTCCGGTGCCGAAATAACCATGAAATTCACTTCGTACCCGTTCGGCGAATTTTGCGTTATGCACCTCAAGCAATCGTTTTTCCATATGCTCTTCCGACTGCTTGAAGGGCATGTCGCGATAAAACCGCAATCTCTTGGCGCAGAACTCATCCTGTTGCGCCTTAATCACAGTTTCGTGTTCCTTGACGCTGGCGTTGTACAGTTCAAGTGCCTTGTCCCGTTCTTTGCCGGTCAGGGCCTTTCGCAGCTCATCCCGCCCGGCCTGAAAGAACACTGTCGGGTCATGACTCCTGAAGTCGAATTTTGCGCACGTTTCATTGAACACCGCATCCGAAACGCGATACGGGCGGTCCACCGCTTCGTAGGCGTCGACCTTCATCTTCATCGAATCGAAACTCCCCTGATCCAGCCGGAAGCGTTCTTTGCCGTCGGGCTTGTAGCGCTCCAGCAGCGTCCTGGCTCCGGCGAGGTTGCCCGCTTTGAGCTGCGCGGCAACTCTGGTTTTGCCGATGTCCTGACAGTGCTGCGCGTACAGCTCGGCCCGGTCTTTGGGCGACAGCCCCACCCGGTCCCATTCCGCGTCCATGACCGAGAAGTAGTTGTCGGCGGCGGTGTCGTCGTCGGGGTTGTCGTCAAGCTTCTTGCGGGCAAAGGCGGCGATCTGGTTGTTGGCGATCGCCGAAGCCCGGTCCGCCTCGGTCGCCTGATGGCCGAACACCCGCGAATAGAGGCTGCCGTAGGCGTTGTCCAGCTGCATCTGGTAGGTCTTGCGGCCCACTCCGGCGAGTTCGCGGCCGTGGCGTTCGCGGATGTCGCGATACTGGGTTTGGAACCGCTCCATCGCGCCCACCGCGTTGACGCCGCGCTTCTGCTGTTCCTCGGCCAGGAAGATGTCGAGCTCGTTGTTGGCGTTGATGAGAGCCTGTTTGGCCTGTGTCATGTCCTCTTCGTTCTTGAGATTCACGAGCGCCCCGGCGAGGTTGCCGCCGGCGCGAAGGAGGCTGTCGCCCGCCTTGGCGAGGGCTTCGCTTCCGGAGTAGTCCAGTCGCGGCACGGCGGCGCGAAGCTGCGGCACGCCGCCCGGCTGCCCGACGATGGAGGGGAGGTTGTCACTGGTATTCGGCATGGAAGGCTCCTTATGCTAAATTTTTGGTGTTCCGCATCCCGCTCGGATTGACCGCGAGATTGCCCTTGCTCGAACTGCCGAAGAGATCGAAGTTCCAGTCCTTGACCCCATTGTACATCCCGATGGCGGAGGTTGTGGCCGAAAGCCCGGCGCTCACGGTATTGGCGATCCCGGCCCCCATGGCGAGGCCCATTTGCCCCCTGGTATTATCGGCGGAGGCAAAGAGCGCGTCGCGCTCGGTGGCCGCGTTCCAGGCGTTGGTCCGGTGTTGCCAGACCCTTTGATCGATGCCGTACTGCATCTGCTTCAAATCAAGCTCGTTGGTTTGAGCCGCGTCTTCTTCATAGAGCAGCAGCGACCCGGAGCCGAGAGCCCCGCCTGACGCGCCGAAGGAAGCGCGGGCTTTGCCGAGCTCATGCGCCTGTTTCAGCGCGAGGTTACGCTTCTCCCACGAGCCCTGTTCCTGTTCGGCATAAGCCTGATCTTCGAGGTTCTTGCGGTTAAGGTCTGCGACTTTGGCCTGATACTCGTACTGGGCGGCTTGCGCCTCCATCTGGTTCTGCGTCGATATGGTCGACATCACGCCGCCGCCGACTGCCGCGCCGACGCCCAGCACCCCCAGCGCCGTCATTGTAATCGGTTCACACATAGTTACCTCACTTCAAAGTAGTGGAACAAAACTTTGTTCATCATTCGCGCTTTTTCAGGAATAAACTTCGCGCCGCAAAGCTTGAGATACTTCACGCTCGCGAGGTATCTGGAGTCAACATAATTGTAGAGCACCGAATAGCACATCAGTTTCAAGGCAAAATAGCGCCTTGTCACCTCGACGATCTCGCGGCCGTATTGATTCAGTTCGTCGGTGCCGAGAAACCAGACGCCAGCCCGGTCCGAGGCCGCCGTTTCCGGCTGGATGCCGAAGAGGCCGATTGGCCGGTCCTCATGCAGCACCGCCAGCGTCTCCGTGCCCGGAGTAGCGATTGCGGCGGCGAGTTCACCTGCGATATCGAGCGTCCCCATTGCGAGACATTCGGCGCGGTCCTCGGCGCGGAGATTGGCCGCCACGATTGCCGCGTCTCCCGGCACGGCATAGCGGAAAGAAAGAGCCTTCATCGATCCCCCTCGCTGTTGATGTATTTCACCAGTGCCAATACGGTGATCGGCAACGGCGGCTCCTGCTTGAATACGACTGTTGCATCGGTACGGTATTCCCCTTCGATCGGCATCGTGAGGTCACCGGAGAAGAGCGGCGGCGCCTTGCCCCACTGTTGCCCCGGATAAAGCTTGGCGTCGGTCAGCTTCTTCTCCGTCGGCCCGACCTTGAAAAAGCCGGACCGCTCCAGTCGGACGGTAATCTTGGCGACATTCTTGCGGAGGCCCATCGTACTGCCGTCCCCGGCGTTGATTTCCGGGTCGAGCGTTTCCAGGAGAAAGGTGTAGGGCAGCCCGACTTGGATTTGCGAGGCCGCCACATCGAGCGTGATCTTGCCGTCGGCGCTGACCTCGCGCGGCGCAATCACGCAGCCGTCGGCCAGCCCGGTCACGGTTAATCCTGCGAGGTGTTCCAGCCCGGAGACTTCGGTAACCGCTTCTCCGTTGCGCGACAGTCCGCAATCGACGAAGAACGCTGTCTCCTGCGCGTCGGACTCCTGAAAAATCTTCTGGTATTCGACAAAGTAGCCGTCGCCGCGTTTGACGCTGAAATAAGCGTCATCCCGCCCGCCGTTGCGCAATACCGCGACATTCTTGTATTCGCCGTCGGTATGGTGTTCGCTCCAGGCGTAAACCTCCTGTTCCCGAAGGTAAGAGAGCGTCAACAGCGCCCCATCGGAGCGAACCGCGTAGAGGATGTGCCACGGCTCATCCTGATAATCCCACGCCGTCACCGGGTACGCAAAGAAGTGGTTGGCGAGGATCGATATTTCGGTCCCGGAATATTCGCCGCTGCTGCCGAACAAATCCCGCACCAGCTTCCCGGAGTTCTGGAGCTGGATGATCGATCCTCCGGCGGTGATCGGCTGGACGGTCGAGCAGCCGAAGAAGCTCTGGTTGTTGAATTTTGTGGTGGTCGGCGTGATCGCGTCGCTGTTCTCGCCCGGCGTCATCGTCCATTCGCCGCCCTCGCTGAACACCAGCATGATCCGCTTGTTGAGGATCAAATGCCGGATCTCGTCCATTTCACGGCTGTCCATCGTAACTTCGATCCCGTCGTCATCCTTGAGCGGCCGGGAGCTGGAGAAGTTGAAGAAGTTGCCCGGCTGGCTGGCCCACACGGTGAGCCGCTGTTTGTCGGTGCGCCCGAAAATCAAACGCTGCTGGAAAATCGCCACCACGGCGGGATAATTGCCTTCGCCGTTGAAGATCTCCTTGGACTCCTTGGGGCCGTCATTGCTGGCGGGTTCGATATTGTCATCCTTGAAAGACCGGGAACTTGTCGCGTCGACGCTGCCGATCCAGCCGTAAAAGCCCCGGATATTCTTGTAGATATTGTACTTTTTCGCCTTGGCGACTTCGCCCCATGTAATTGTCACGGTGGCGCCGCTGGTCCACTGTTTGGGGACAAAGACCGCGGCTTCCTCGGAAGGGTACGATTCTTCTTCCTCTTCGGTGGAGGCGGAAATTTTATACTTCAGTTCCAGCCCGTTTCCTTCGGAAAAACCGGTTCTGGTCAGCGTCGGCTTGGCGGGAACCTGAATATCCGGGTTGAAGCGCATTTCGGCAAACGACCAGTCGGTCAGGTCGTAGCGCGTCAAAGTGCGCGGCGGGTGGTTGGGATGGGCGATGAAAATCACGTCGCCGGATTGAACGAAACTCATTTCCATCACATCGTCAAGCGAATAAGGGCTGGTGATTTCGTAGGCGTTGCCCTCTTTGGCGACGATTGAGCCATTGAGGTAAAACCGGACCCGGCCGGAAAGGAACAGCAGCAAATACTTGTCGCTGCGCGAATAGCTGAATTTGACCGGCCTTGCGTTACCGGGAATGCGGTCGACGAAGTAAGTTCCGGGGCGTTTGCTTACGCCGCCGTGGATGTGAACGATCCCGTTGACGATCCGCTTGCAGCCGCTGCGATATTTGGCGAGGTCGGTTCGGCTGTACATCGAGGGGGCGAAGACGCCCGAAGTAAAATTGTTCTGAAAGATTCTGGTTGCCATCTTTAATTCCTCGCATCACAGTAAGCATTGGCGCGGCCGTGGTCGCGCTGTTCCCGCTGGGAAGTGGCGGCGGCGTTGTCGAGCAAGCTTGAACTCCACTGCATCAGGTATTGGCAACGGGCGTCGCTTCCCGTAACCGGCATCGCCAGCTTGGCCGCCAGCCGGTAACTGAACGCCTCGACAAAGAGCGGGTCAAAAAGCGAAGTGTCGGTAACGTCGGCGACGTATTCGAGCTGCGGATCATCGTCGTCACAGTAGAAGTTACGCCCGCGAATGGTAAAGGGCGTGACGTTGCGGTCGTCGATTTCGGGCGCTTCATGGGCTCCCCGGAGCCGCAGCGCATAGAGGTAATCCGCCGGGAGCATGTAGCAGTAAGCGTATTCCCCGGTGGCGGCGTCCGGCAGCCGGACGAGCTTTTCCAGCCGCAGGGCAAAGCTCCAGTGGAAATCACGCAGCACGGCCTGACGCGCGGCGTCGTAATTGGTCAGCGCGGCGTTGGCCTCGACCGAACCTTCGTCGATGTTGGCGATCCGGCCCGCGCCGAGGTGGCTCAAAGCCAGATTGACGATTGAAGTTTTATCCATAACTTTCCTCCGTTCGGCCAGAAAAAAGGGAGGATGGGCGTTATCCGCCCATTCCTCCCGGTTCGGTTTACTTCTCGGAGACGAGGAACGCCGTGAATTTACCGGCGGTCAGGGGACCGGTGGTAACCACGAAGTTCACATCGAGATAGCGCTTGCACCCGTAGGGCTGCCGGACGGCGACCAGCGCCGCGCCGGAAACGATCTCGGCCTTGGTAAAGGGGCCGACGGTCATCAGCACCTTCGGATTGTCGAGCTTCATTGCGGCCCCGGCGCCGGTGACGGCATCGGAGGTGCGAAGCTGGATCTGTACCGTGGCTTCCCCGGCGGCGGCCGCCGATTCGGTACAGACCGTGCGCAGAAAGAGTTCGTTGGCGACGGCATTGCCGCCAAAGGTGCAGTCGATCACTTTGCTTGCGGCGGTTGCGGTAACCGCCTCTTTGTTCATGAACCGGAGTTCAGCATCCATAAGCATGATTGTTTTCTCCTTGTTTGGGATTGATTACTTGACCTGGGCTTCGTCGGCCTTGAGTGCGTCGCACTGGCGAATCGGGTGCTTGCGGAAGGCAAGGACTTCTTCGCCCTGAAAGTCGACGTACCGGATCGCGGCGGTAATCTTCTCCTGCGCTTGAAGGTCGAGCGCGGTGAAGACTTCTTCGCGGCAATAGATGCCGATGCGGACGCCCATGCGGCGCTTCGGGATCATGTGAATCGCCTTGATCAGCAGCTTGGTCAGGTTCGGGGGAGTGGCCCCTTCCAGCGCCGACAGCGACACGTTGGCGATACGGACGGCGTAGCGCCAGTCGCGCACTGAAAGACCGTTCTTCCACGTGTATTTGCCGACGTAGGCGTCGAACGGGTTGCCGTCTTCGTCGTAGACGGTCTGGACGCCCTTGTCTTCCGGGTGGAATCCGGCCTTGGTGCCTTTGGGGTAAAGTCCGTGAATCGTCCGTTCTCCGAAGCCGACGATCCAGATGCTGGTAAGGTCGGTGCCGGTGCCGCCCGCGTCGATGACGTGGCTGCCGGAGTTGGTCTTGTCCTTCGAGAGCTTGTTGAAGCGCGGGGTCAACCCGACAAACGCTTCCGGGGTGTTGGCATCACCGTAGAAGACGGTTTCCGCCATCTGGTTGTTCATCGCCGACAAGAACGCCTGGTCCTCACTGAACCGGAACGCCGTGGGGTTGGTGTTGATGTCGACCAGATCCTTGTCGACCTCGCTCCGCGCTTCCATCATCCCGGTATGATCGGTGAAGCTGGTCGTGCTGGATTTCGACTTCGGGACACCCCGGTTGAAGAGGCGCCAGAAGGCGGTGGGAAGGCCGTTGCGGGTGGTCGTTTTGTGGCTGGTTCCGTCGTTGCATTCGACATACGGCATGTCCTTGAGTATCTCGTTCTCCTGTTCCATGAGTTCGCTGATCTCGGGGACTTTGCCGCCGGGGTCGGTGCGTTTGGCGACGTCGTGGAGAGTGGTAAAAGCCATGATTCATTCCTTTCTGTTATTGTTTCATGGTGGGATACAGTTTTTCGGGAAGCGATTGCTCGGTCGGCGCACCGTCGCGGCCGCCGGAGAGCATCGAGCCCTCGGTCTGGAAGCGCTTGCCGAAAGCCAGCGCGATCTGCCACAGCTCCGGCATATTGCCGAAGACGGGGTCGTTGTAGAGCGCCCGAATTTCGGGAGCCTCGCGCGACATGTCGGCGATCGCCAGTTGCACCAGCGGAAGTTCCGTCTGATATTCCGGGCGGTTGACGATGGTGTTGCGCCAGCCGGTCACGGTTTCGACGCTGCGCTGTTCGGCCTCCTTGGCGGAGTCGCCGAGTTGACCGCAATCGAGATCCATCAGCTCCTGCGCCAGTTCCGGGGCAATCTTCCCCTTCGCGAACAGCGCGGCGGCCTTCTCCATCACCGGCGCATTCATTTCGAAGCCTTCCGGCAGCTTCAGCGTTTTGCCGTAATCGACCGCTTCGGCAGTTTCGGCTTCCTGCTCTTTGGGGGCTTCGCCTTCCGCCATCAGCGGCTTTGCACCTTCGGTTTCCGGGGCCTTGGCGGCTTCCGGCGCGACAGCCACGGCTTCCGGGGCTCCGCCCATCAGCGGAGCTTCCGATGCGGCCGCTGCGGCCGTTTCCGTCGCGGCGGCGGCAGTGTTCAGTTCATCGGCCATTCTTCCTTGTTCCTTTCCTGTTCGGCCAGCCGCGCGGCGGCGTATTCCCGCCATTCGCGTTCGGCCAGTTGATATTTTTCAAAATCGATCTCACAGAGTAAATTGCGCATTTTCAGCCCTGCGTCCCGCAAGTCGCGACACGGAAAACCGACGTCGTAAATGTGGAACACCTCATAGAGCTGCCGCATCAACTGCCGACGCAGCGCCGGGATTCTCAGCATCGTTTTGAGTTCGAGGTCAAGCGGAGTTCCCATTTACAGCACCTGCCCCCCGCTGCCGCCGGTCAGGTTGGCGACGACGTCCGAGAGGTTCCCGGCGTCGACTTCGCTTGCAACCTTGGCCCCCTTTGCCATATCCCCGCCGATCTTCGCCGACTGGGCGAGCTTCATCATCTGCGCGTCCTCTTCGACGGCGCGACGGTATTCCTGATCGTCAACCACGATATCCTTGTCGGCGCCGACCGCCTCGGCGTAGTTGTCGATAGCGCGGGAAATATTGATCTTGCGCTTGGCCTCCGGGAAGATCCCGACGACGGAGCCGACATAGCCCAGGAGCGATTCATTGGACCTGACTGCCACCGCCTTCTGCGCCTGGCTCAAGATCGAAATGTACTCGATCCGGCTTCCGGCCTGACGAATCTCTTCCGGCGGGTCCGGGAGTTTCCCGGCGTAGTAGAGCATCTGCGTGGTTCGCGAGACGATGATATCCAAGCCTTCATGGTGAATCCGCTCCAGTACCGGCCCCAGCGCCTGAAGCTTTTCCCAGCTTCGTTCTTCGACTTCGCGGGCGGTCATCACATTGCCGCCGGTGGCCGCGTCTCGCTGCTGGAGCATCAAAAAGAGGTCGTTGTAGTAAAAGCGCTGGATCTCCACCACAGTCTGCGTGATCACCGCGTTCAAAGTACCGATATCGGGATTGACCAGATACAGCGGCCGGATGCCGTCGCCCTGGCTCGTCACCACGTTATAGCCGCCGGGCGAGGCATTGATCCCGCGCCGGTCGAATTCGTTGGGACCCTGAAGCGGCGGGTCGACCAATTTGCGAAGCGCCTGAAGCTTGTCGCGCTCCATCATCTGCAACATCTTGACATTGCCGAGCGCCATCCGCGACGGGCTGTAGCCGTAAACGTCGTTGCCGACGGTGGACCAGCGGATCACGGCAATCGGGAAGCTGCGGAAGTAACGCACCGCCAACAGCTGCCGTTCCTTGGCGGTTTCCGGCGTACCTTCCTCAAAGTGCGCCTCGACCACCGGCATGTAATCGCGTCCCGCAAGTCCGTAGCGCTCCGGGTTGCGGATCGTCGCGCAGTAGACCTTGAACCGCTCTTCGAGGCGGTTGTGATTGTAGGCATCCTTTGCCCGTTCGGAAAGGCGGTCATAACCGTATTCGTCGACCATCTGCTTGACGGTCAGGTAGTCAAAGGTGAAAAAGGCGTCGAGCTCCTGCCGGATATTGTAACTGAGCCAGTAGCTCCCACAGGTGAAGCTGCGGAAGAAAAAGACCTTCTCCGGGTGCGGCAGGATCGCCAGCGCCCCGGTGCCGAAGTAAAGCATTTCATTATACACGTCAAGCAGCGCGTCGTAGAGATTGCTGGCATCGTAATGCTCGAAGCAGACCTTTTCGACCAGCGCGTAGTAGCGCATGTTTTCGGCACTGCGGCTGATCGACGAATCGAGGCTGCCGGTACGCATCCAGCGCCGCGCCTTGGAAGTCAGCCCGGACTGCATGCCGTTGGCGGCGACTTCCACCGCCTTGGTGGCCGCGCCGTTGATGACTTTGCCGTCCTTGCGGCTGCCGTCGTTGACTTCGGTAACGCTGTCGCCGAAGAGGAACCGCCCGCGGTGCGGCGCGATATAATCTTTGATATCCCGCCAGTACGGTTCAAAGGTGCTGCGTTCGCGCTTGAGTTCCCCCAGGTGTCGCAGCAGTTCCCGTACCGGCAGTTTTTGTTCGGCGGCCATTTGCATCGCGTCAGTTTCCCAGCGTTCTTTGTTTGGTTTCGGCGGAGGCCCCGGAGAGCGCACCCTTGGTCTTGTCGGTGCCGATCACGCCGAAGCGGCGAATCGCCGCCGTCCTGGCGCTCTCTCTGGTTTTCGCCACGTCATCATCGGTATACTTCACCGGCTCCGGGGTGGCCGGGACGGTGGCTTGCGCATTCGGCATCTTGGTTGACGGTTTACACATGATTCAATCTCCCCTGCTGGTATATTTTTTCTTCACAACCCCAACTTAAAATCATCCCGTGCAAATAGCACATCGGTTTCACGCCCAAATAAGCCCCGCGATGGGGCAACCGGTTCGGCGAAGGTTAAAGCAAGGGCGTCGCCGTAGTCCGGGCTGCGGCCGATCCGCTTGCGGATCGCGGGCTTGTCTTCGAGCTTGAGCCGCCCGTTGTCGTACTCATAACCCGGCGAAGCGAGGTCACGGATCATCTGTTCGTCGGGATAAATCGCACCGGAGCGGTCCAGCCACTGGCGCATCAAGTCCCACATTTCCGAGCGCTTGTTGTAGTAGTGGGCGAAGTCGGTAGCCTTGGCGTTGAACATCACTTCAAAGACCGGGAAAGGGGCCCGGAGCTGCCGCAGCGCGTCGACCACCGAGGCCCCGTAGCCGCCGGTGCCGTCGACGAAAACCGCGTCAAGCGGCGTTTCCTTGTGCATCAGCATCAGCTGCCCGGCGAGAAACGTACCGGGAACCTTTTTGAAAGTCCGGGCCTTGTACGAAGCCGGACCCTGCCGCCGGACGATGGTGCTTTCATCCTCGCCGAACCGGGCGACGTCCACTCCGGCCACATTCGCCGAACTGAACATGTCTTCCGGCCGGATATGCCGTTTGGAAGCGGCAACAATCGCATCGAGCGCAATCAGCACGTTTTCGCTCGAAGCATTCCAGTCAAGCTCCATTTCCTGCCGCCACTCGATTTCGCTGACGCCGCTTCGCAAAGTCGCCAGAGCTTGTTCATCCAGCCACGGAATTTTGCCGTGCGTCACGCTCTCCGGGAAGTACAAGCTGCCCCAGTGAGGATCTTTCTCCGGCCCGTTAACACCCTTGCGGTAGAAGTCGAAGAATTGGTCGATCCCCTTGACCGTCCCGGTGAACGTCGCCCAGCCTTTGCGGTCGGCCAGACGCGGCGCGAGGATCTTTCCCCAAACCCCCGGCTTCAAGTCGGCGGTTTCGTCGACCGCCATTCCGTCGGTATAGGGCCCGCGCAGCGTTTCCGGTTCCTCCCAGCCGCCAAGCTCCAGCGTCGACGGATTCGCCGCGCCGCGATGAGTGAACACCACCTTGGAATCGGATTCGGAAATCCTGATCGCCTCAAGCCCGTTCTCGTGAGCGTTGTTGACGTAGAATTTGATTTTGTCCCAGGCAATCTTCTTCGCCTGTTTCAGCGTCGGCGCAAGAAACTGGTAGATCGGCAGCCGCTTCTGGCAAGTGATACAGCCTTCCAGAAGCTCCACGAGAATCCCTTCCGTCTTGCCGAACCGTCGATGTGCCACCAGCGTCGTATGAGCCTGAAGCCGCCGTATCCGGTGAAACTCCCGTTGGAACTCCGTCGGCAGATACCCGAAGAGCTCATAAATCGAAAGCCGTTTTTGAATGATGTCAGCCACCAAGCCCCTCCGTCAGTACGATCTGGATTGCCACGTTCCCCGAACCCTTGTCGGGATAGTAGCCCTGAAGCTTCGCGACCGACTCGGCAGCGTCGATCTTGGTATTGGGAAAAATTTCAGAATCCCGAACGACTTCGGTAAGCCGCATCGCCAGTTCGTCTTTGCTGGCGATCAGCGGAAGGCAGCACCCTTGTCCGGCAAGGTACGCAATCCATTCCTTGACTTTGTCGCTGTGAAGAATCGCCAGCTGCCGGGTGTCCCCGGAGGCAAGATCGAGGAAGTCAGCGACCTTGCCTTTTGAGTGGCACCACCAGCGGACGACCCGCTTTTCGGTATCGCGGAGCCGGGTAGCCGGTTTCGCCGGACGGTCAGATTTTGTAGTGACGGGATTTTCGGAAGTCATGGACGCGCCGTATCCTCTCCCGCGCGCACCGTCGCGATTTCGGGGGTACTCCCCCCCGCCGCGCCCTGATCGCCACCCCCTTGTCCGGCCCCGCGCAACTTGGCGCACGGATACGGACGTACTGATTGATAATCATCCGGCGCAAGCTCAAAACGCCCCGATGTAGCAAAAAGCGTAACCAATGACTCCGGTATCCACCACCACCGCCGCCGGGAATCGACTGCGCGAACCAGCCACCGCGAAGGCGAAAGCCGAGCGCCCGCCGCGGCGCGTTGCGCACGTTGCAGCGCGGCATCAAGTATCTTGCATGGATCGTACACGATTTGACCGTCACGCCGGGCGATATCGTTCAGAAGAATGTTAATCAGGATCATCGCAATTTCATGACGAATCGAGAGCGACACCACCGGAATACCGGAGGCAGCCAAGAGGAACAGCCGGGACAGGGTTTTCTTCCGGCGAACGGACATGTTGCGCGTGTAGTGGTTAGCGTCGACCTTTTCGGACGACTCGATCATGGCGTTAATTTCGTCTGGCGTGAGCATGGCAAATCTCCTTTTTGCCAGTATCATAGACGGCAACAAGGGAAATAGCACAACGGTTTCAAACCATCGAGCCGGGAAAGTTACTCGCATACGCATGCACACGTACACGCGCGAGAGAAGCAAAGACTTCTAAGTTGTGGAGCCGGGAGACGGGGAACGGAGTCACGCAGCGTCAGCGGCGGCGTGTAACGACGAGGTATGTAATAAGCCTACGCAGGGGGCTTATTACTACCGTTTCCCCGTCCACGTCTACCAACAAGAAAAAGGGAAGGGGGAAATATTATATATTTATATATACCGGAAAAATCCCCCTTCCACCTCAGCTAATATCAATTAGCTAATTATGGCATTTTTCGCCTCAAATCAAACTTTTTTCGATTTTTCTTTCAAAAAGCACTTGCATAATCAATTAAATAGATTATAATATATCCAGTGACAAACGAAAGGAGGCACACGAAACGAATGAAATGAAGCCGCCGAAACCCGGCGAACGTTGCCCGTGCTGCGGGCAGATCAAGAGAAAGAGTTATCAACGTAAACCAGAAGCAGCAGAACGAAGCCGCGAGAACGGCAAGCTAAAAGGAGGAAGGCCGATTGACCCGAACAGCAAGCGCCAACAAGCGCTTAGGGCGAAACAGGCCAAGGATGAATAAAAAAAGAGCCCTGAACCGGCGGCAACCGATTCAAGGCAGAGTTGGACCGAGAACGAATCAAGAACCCGGAGCAACGGCACAATATAGCGCCGCAGCTCCACAAATGCAAGGAGACGGCGTTATGGACGTTTACGAAATCATCACAGAGCGTATCATTGAAAAGCTCAATGAAGGCGTTATCCCGTGGCGGAAGCCCTGGACGAACTATGCAAGCGGATTGCCGCGCAACGGCGTAAGCAAGCGCGAGTATACCGGGCTGAATCTCTTTCTGGCCCGACTGAACGACTACGCCAGCCCCGACTTTTTCACCGCCCGCCAGATTAAAGAGCTGGGCGGCTCGATCAAAAAGGGCGAAAAAGGGAACATCATCACCTTCTGGCGGCTGATGGAATACAAAGACGCGACCGGTGAAGAAAAGACGGTTCCGCTGTTGCGTTACTATCAAGTCTGGAACCGGACGCAGTGCACCGGCCTTCCGGCTCCGAAAGCGGACGCCATGCCCGCGAACGTGCTTTCACCGGTCGAAGCCGCGGAAGCCCTAATCAACGGTTACGCCGACTGCCCGCAGATCCGCGAAGGCGAAGCCAGAGCCTACTACACGCCTACCAGCGACTTTGTGAATATGCCGATCCGCGGCAGCTTCGGCAGCCCGGCGGACAATCCGGGCAAAAGGAGACACAAAATGACTTACCAAGAAATGAAAAATCGCCACCAAGAGGAATTCAATGCATTGCCCCTGATGGCAGCATTTGACATGAGACAGTTCGAGGAAGGCAAGAGACGACTGGGCGTAATCAACGACGACGAGCTGCTAAACTATGGCTACGGTTGTTTCATCCGTAAGGTTGATATGCCGCGATTCAACGAACATTCCGAGCGCACGGCCGCCGAAAGGAAAGCAGCCATGCAGGACTTCAGCTTCTGCGTCGGCATGTTCGAATACGAAATGGCTAACCATGAATACGGCTATACGCGCAATATCTCGGATACGCTCGGCGCTTGCGGTTTGACAGCCGACGAGATTAACGCCGACAAGATGCTGCAAAAAGCATTGAATACAGCCATCAAAAACTATCTCGGTAAAGACAAGTAAGGAAGGGTATAACTATGATTTTCAAACTTTCAAAAGTGCAAAAGAAAACTTGCAAGAAGCTCGGAATCGAATGGGAGGAAGGCGGACAATACACCGACGACGACGGAAAGGACTGCACCGGCATTTGCCTGATTGCTCCTGATGGGAAGTGGTTCGGCAATCGCGGTTGCCACATGCCGATCGTGTGGGATGATAAGGACTTCGACGAGGCTATCGCCGGGCTCGAAGACTGCGATGACCCCGATTGCGAATGTTGTCACAGCGAAGAAGACGAAGAATAGCCTTCACCCACCGCCGCCTCCGGTTCACCGCCGGGGGCTTTTTTATTCCTCCGTCACCAGCCGCACGAACACCCCCGGATAATCCCCATGCCAGCGGGTAATGCGTTCGTCATAGATCCGGGCATCGTCCGGGAAGTATTCGAGTTTCTGCATCACGTCCTTAATCATCTTAATCAGGTTGTCCCCGTCGGGCCGGGTGGTCTTCGGAACAGCGCTAACGCCGCGCTTCCGGGCCCGCTTCTCGCTTTCGATGGTGTGCGGCCACGTCAACCCAATCTCCAGCCGCAGCGGCCCCGCGAGGGGCTTTCCCGGTCGATGCTGTTCGAGGACTGCTTGCCATGTTGCACGGGCGACCCGCCCGGCGTCATGAAGATACCCGCCGCTGGCCGACTGCCGCCGCTGCTGATTGGTGGTTTTTGGGGGGACGAAAGGATGAAAGAACTCAATCACTGGACACCTCCAAGGATCTTTCCGATCCGGCGTTTTGCTGCTTCAAGATTACCCGGCGTGATCCGATCGATCAACCGCCCGACCCGGAGCGCGACGGGCAGCTTTGTAGCGCTACGTTTCGAGAGATCCGGGAAAGCCGCCATCGCGTTTACTTTGTCGGCGTCGTTGGCATGGGCCATGTAATGCCGTGTCATGGCGGGCGTCATGTGTCCGAGGATCGATTGCACCACCGCAAATGGAATCCCATGCTTTCCGGCGAGATAAGCGAAGGTATGGCGCAGACTGTGAACGTCCTTGACCGATTGCTTCCGGGCGCGACCGGGAACTGTGACCGTCGCGCCCGATATGCCGACGGAATCGAGCAGCGCCTTGAATTCAGCGGAAAGCCGGTCGTCCTGATCGTCGTAGTCCGCCAGCAGCTCGGGAAAGAGCGCCCCGCCCGTCCGTTTGATACCGGCGACCAGAACGGCGACCGGGGGCAACATGGGAATATCAACAGCGGCGGCGGTTTTGTTCTGATCGATCCTGATAAAGCGATGCTGCCAGTCAATATCCGAATGCTTGAGCCGCACAATATCGCCGCGCCGAAGCCCGGTGTAGAGGCCGAAAACGATCAACGGATACAGCCGGTGATGCTTCTGCGTGAGCAGCAGGGCGATTTCATCGTCCGAAAAAATCTCCCGGCAAACCGACTTTCCCACCATCTTTTCAACGGCTTCGAAAGGATTTTCGAGGGTAAGCTTAAGTTTCTGCATGATGGAGAAAAAGAGCCGCAGGAACCCGATATAGAAGTTAACCGTCCGAGGGGCAATGGTGGTTGCAGTTTTGGAAACGGCAATACTCTTCCCCCCGCGCCGGTAAGAGAAACCGGAACACCGCCCATGCTGCCGAATTTTGTTGATATACTCGCGGGCGTGATGATCGGAAACTTCTGCAACCGTGATCCGCTCGGAATCGAGGAAGGCGCAAAAATCATCGAAAACGGCCTTATACTGAGCCAATAGCTTCGCCGATGGACTCGTTGCCCTCGGGTACATTTCAAAACGTCCCCATGCGTCACGTAGCGGAAGGTTCTGATCCACCAGCGCCCGCTTGACTTTTTCAAGGGCAATGGTTGCATCCTCTTCACCGGCAAGGGAAGCGATTTTCGCTTTCTCCCAGTCGGTTGCTTTCTTCTTTTCAGTGCATCCGGTGGAGGTCTGAATTCTTTTGCCGTTGACGGTAAAATTCGCCCACCACACACTTCCACGCTTGTAAACAGTCATTTTGCAATCTCCATCTATTCTGGTTTATTGCAATATAGACAACTACACGCGCCGTTACAATTTTCGCTACATCGAAAGTCGGAACTATCGATTTCACGGATTGCATTTGTACTTTTGAGGGTAAAAAATGGAGCCGACTATCGGATTTGAACCGATGACCTGATGATTACAAATCAACTGCTCTACCACTGAGCTAAGTCGGCGGCGACTGGTGTTTTTGGTAGCCCGGGCGGGAATCGAACCCACGACCAACTGCTTAGAAGGCAGCTGCTCTATCCTCTGAGCTACCGGGCCGGGTGAAAATGAAATACATTATCCTGACGGCTGATCCGTTAGCCGTCGAAACAATACTATAATGCGGCATCGCGGCTTTTTCAAGTTCAGCGGATGTTTTTCAGCAGAAGTTCCGCCGCCCGTTCCGCTCCGTGGATCGGGTAGACGTTCAGCGATTCTCCTTCGCGGTAGCTTTGACGGTAGTCGGGAGCGGCTTTGAATTCCGTCCCCAGTTCGATCATCGTCGCGCCGTATTCGCGTTTGAGGCGGCGGAGCGCGGTTGCGAACTCATCGTCGCGCGAAGAGTCGGATTCGTCCACCGACGGCAGCGGAGTCGCGATGAAGAGTTCGCGCAAGGTGCCCGACAAACGGAGTTTTTCCAAAATCAGCGCCATGATGCGTTCGTTTTCCCAGCCCGCCAGCGCCGGGTTGCGCCCGCGCGACGGGGGAATGATGACCGCTGAATGCGGCGCGTTCATCGACAGCTTCGGCAGCAGTCCCGGCAGCGAATCGAGCATCCGGCTGCCGGAGCGGCGGTCTTCCGCCGCCCAGGGCAGGAATTCAAGCTCGAAACCGCGTTTTTCGGCCAGTTTCGCGAGCGCCCGGCTGAAGCGGGCGTCGCCTTCGCCGAACTCTTCGCCGATGATCAGGAGTTTGCCGGTGTTCTGGAACGCCTGCCCCACGGTTTTCGGCAGTTCCCAGGCCCGGAGGTCGTGGAGCGACGGGCGCTTCAGCACCGGGACGATCCGGTTGCCGAAGCTGTCGGCAAGGCCCTGCGGCGTCGCCGCAAGGTCGTCGGGCAGTTGCGGAACCGGCAGGAACCGCACCTTCTGCCGGTCGAAAACCTGTCCCGGCAGCGAAAGCTCGAATTCGACGTCGAGCCCCGGGGCGAGCACCGCGCCGTCGAGTTTGCCGGCTTTTTTGTCGTTGACGTCCTGGGCGAAACGATCGGTGGCTTCGGTCGGTTTGGCCGCCAGCGTAATCGCTTCGGTCCGCGCCGGGAAGACGGCCTGGTTCCGCCCCGGAATCGTCCGCAGCCGGGCGTTGACGGAGAGCGGCATCCGGTAGTTGACTTCGCGGAAGCAGTCGAGCTTCTCATCGTCGTAAATGAAGAGCGGAAACCACAAGTGGAGCGACAGTCCGGAGTCGATCGAAACCGGATCGTAGGAGGCCTTGTAGCAGTTCACTTTGACCGGCGCGTAGGCCGGGTCGAGCGGTTGGAGCGTGAGTTCGTCGTCCTTGTCCGTGTGGAGCGCCAGCTGCCGGAAGGGCTGGCCGGAAACGGTTTCGCCCTTCAAATCCCAGTTGAATTCGAGTTCGGCCGGGGCCACCGGCGTGAAGGATTGGAGCGAAATGGTTTCGCGCTTGGCGGTGTGAAGCAGGAACCGGTCGTTGCGCCGGAGCACCGGATAACGGGTGCCGTCGTGGCTGACGCACGCGATGATTTTCGCCGGCATCGCGGGGTGGAAGTCTTCGTCGCTCATGAGCCGGAACTCGCCTTCGCCCGCTTTGCGGAAAAAGGCCGAAATGGTGGTCGTCATCCGGATCTTGTTGTAATAGAGCTCGAATTCATGTGCGCCGCGCGGGAGTTTGACTTTGACGCTCTCGATCTTCATCTCGGACGGGTTGCGTTTGCCGGATTGGATCATCAGCTCCTTGCCGTCGAGCCGGAGGAGCGTGAGAGAGTTGGAATTGGTGCCGAACTCGTATTCGCCGTCCTCCGTGATCAGCAACCGGCCGCTGTAGCAGATCGCGAAGTTGCCGTTGGATTCGAAGGGACGCTTGGGCAGATTGATTTCGCGGACCAGCACGTCGCTCTGGACGCGGACGTTTTTGGCTTCAAAAGAGGCAAGAAGGTCGCGCTGCGCCGCGCCGGGCGGCTCTTCCTCGACCTTGTCGAGCTCCTTGCGCCAGTTTTTCGGCAGGCTGACGAGCTGGCGCATCGGGCCCTGGAGCCGGTAAAAGTAATTGCGTTTCTGGAATGGCTCGAACCAGGCCGGAAGCCAATAGCCGGGCCAGTAGCGCCAGTTGCGCCTGACGGCTTTGAATTTTTCCTGTGCGTAGCGCATCTTGAAGGTTTTTTCCTGAACCACCTGATAGGTTGCAATCCACTGTTCGGGGGTGTAGCGGGTGAAGAAGGACGCTCCGCACACGCTTTCCAGCAGCAGCCGGTAGTAGGATTTCGTATTGTTTTCGTAGTGCCGGGTGTAGCGCAAATTGATGTTTTTTCACGTTTAAT
>JAVBUI010000159.1:0-12970 GCA_031555495.1 Victivallaceae bacterium
CTGCACCGATGTCCTTGCCGGGGGGCAAACCTTTAAAAAAGGTTCGCCCCCTCTAGACCCCCTGCTCCAAAGGCTCCGGAATCTTCCCGCTTTTCTGCGGAAAGATTCCCTCGCGTCCGTGCTTTGTGCGAGACGTGGCAGTCCGGAACCTGCGTAGGATCGCTCTGCGGCACGCGGGGCCCTGGAGTATCGATGCAGAGAATGCTCCCCCACCTACACTGCCGCATGGGATCAATCGTGGTGGACACGGGGCGCATAGTGAGGAACACGGACGGGACATGACGGTCGCTCCGGGCAATATTTTGCATCCTTTACGTCTTTTTCATCCCTTCCGCGCCCCGCTTCGAAATTCGATTTGCAATTTCCGGCGCGGGGCGTTACTTATAGTATCTGACGCTGTTGCGATCCCTACAACGAAAAAAAGGATGAAAAAATGAAAAAAATGGTCCTGGCGGCTCTGCTCGCCGCCTCTTGCTCCGCCTTTGCGGCGGACGGCGCCAATCTGCTCAAGAACCCCGGCTTCGAAGAAGACGGCTCCTGGCTCGTCTGGGGAACCCAGAAGGGCTTCTCCGCCGAAGACCGCGCCGCGCTGATGACCTTCGTCACCGCCGCGGACGCTCCCGAAGGGAAACGCTATCTCAAGTGCGCGGACATCTGGAAAGACGGCCGTCCCTACCTCATCCAATTCGTCGACCTCCCGACCCTTGCTCCGAGCTATTTGCTGAAATTCAAGGCCAAGGCTCCCGACGCGACTGAATTCCGCTCCGGAGTCATGTTCAACAAGGGGACGCTCGGCGATCAAAAAACCTACACCTTTGTCGCCAACAAGCTTGCGGTCTTCAAAGGAACCGGCGAGTGGAAAGAATACTGGTTCAAGATCGACAACATCACACCCGGCACCAACGTCTTCGCCGTCGTCCTCGGCGCGACCACCGGGGAGATCACCGAAACCAACACTGTCCTCTTCGACGACGTTTCGCTGATCGCCGAATAAGCTTTCCAACCTGAAAATTGCCCGCCGCATCGAAATTCGACTTGCAATTTCCGATGCGGTGTATTATTTAGTATATATCCACAAAAACTCAAGAGGTTTTTTATGAAAAAATTCATGTTCGCGGCGCTGGCCGGTCTTGCGTTCCCGCTGATGGCGGCGGACGGTCCGAATCTGATCAAGAATCCGGGTTTCGAAGAAGACGGCGAGTGGCGGGTATGGGGCAGCATCACCGGCATGAGCGACGCTGAAAAGCAAACGAAGATGGTCTACGATACAACGACCTTCGCCTCCGGCAAACGTTCGCTCAAAGTGATTGACGACCAGGAGAAGTTCAGCCCCTACGTGATCCAGTTCGTCCCGCTGGAAACCCCCGCCGCGAGCTACCGCCTCACCTTCAAGGCCAAAGCCGAAGAAGGCGCCGAATTCCGCGCCGGGGCGATGTTCAACAAAGGAACCCCCGCCAAGCACGAATATCTCGGCTCCGCCGACAAGCCGTTCCGCGGCAACGGTGAATGGAAGGAATACACCGTCGATATCAAAAACCTCAAGGAAGGCACCAATCTCCTGGCGGTCCTCCTCGCGCCCTGCAAATGGGGCGAAGGCTACACCGGAACCGTCTGGTTCGACGATGTTTCGCTGGTCGCGGTCGAATAATTTTCTTCAACAACAAGGAAACGGCAAAATGCTCAAACATCTTCTCATCGGCGCAATCGCGCTCTCCGGCCTGGCCTTGACGGCGGCGGAAGTCAACCTGATCAAGAATCCCGGCTTCGAAGAAAAAGGCTCCTGGCAGCTTTGGGGCACCGGCCCCGGCCTGACCTCGGAGGACATGGCCTCCATCATGACCTACGACAACACAGTCGCCGCCTCCGGCGCCTGGTCGCTCAAAATCACCGATACATGGGAAAAACACAGCCCCTACGTGATCCAGTTCGTCCCGCTGGAAAAACCCGCCGCGGGCTACCTCCTGACCTTCAAGGCCAAAGCCGAAGACGGCGCCGAATTCCGCGCCGGAGCGCTGTTCAACAAGGGTACGCCCGCCAAGCACGAGTTCCTCGGCGGCGCCCAGTCCACGCTGAGGGGCACCGGCGAATGGAAAGAATACACCGTCGCGATCACGAACCTCAAAGAAGGCACCGACATGCTGGCAATCGTCCTCGCCCCCTGCAAGTACGGCGAAGGCAACACCGGCACCGTCTGGTTCGATGACGTTTCACTGGTCGCGGCGGAATAAAAAAACAAAAAAAGAAAGAAAAACAAATGCTCAAACATCTTCTCATCGGCGCAATCGCGCTCTCCGGCCTGGCCCTGACGGCGGCGGACAACCTGGTCAAGAACCCCGGCTTCGAAGAAAAAGGCGCCTGGTCGATCTGGGGCACCCACCCGGAAATGACCCAGGAAGACCGCCAGTCGGTCATGACCTACGACAACACCACCGCCGCCTCCGGCCAATGGTCGCTCAAGATCACCGACAAATGGGATAAGTTCAGTCCCTACGTGATCCAGTTCGTCAACATTCCGAGCTCGACCAAGGGCTATTTGCTGACCTTCAAGGTCAAGGGCACCGAAGACGGCGCTCCGTTCCGCGCCGGCGTGATGTTCAACAAGGGCGACAAGCACGAATACCTCGGCGCCAAGGTCAATGAATTCCGCGCCATCGACGACTGGAAGGAATACACCCTCGCGATCACCGACATCAAGGAAGGCACCGACCACTTCGCAATCACCTTCGGCCCGTGCGCGGGTGCCCGTGAAAACACCGGCACCATCTGGGTCGACGACGTTTCGCTCGTCGCCGCCGAATAACCAACGGCACGTTTTCAAATACGGCTCCATCCCGGAGCCGTGTTTTTTTTGCGCCCCAAAAACAGGCCGGGAAGAGCTGCTTTCCTCCCCCCCTCCTGATTGAATGATCAGACCGTCAGTGGTTCCATTTCCAGAGAAACGGGATGAATCCGCTTGAGTTCGCTGCGAAGCGTTTCCCTGGCGGCGACCAGGTCGTAGTGCTGCTGGAGGTTCATCCAGAAGTCCGGCGTCGTGTCGAAGAACCGTGACAGCCGCAACGCGGTGTCGGCGGTGACGCCGCGCCGTCCATGGACAATTTCGTTGATCCGGTGGCAGGGAACGCGCAGTTCCATCGCCAGTCTATTCTGGCTCAACTTCATCGGCTTGAGAAATTCCTCAAGCAGGATTTCCCCCGGATGCGGATTGATGATCGTGTTGCTCATAAGCATACCTCTCGAAACTAAAAACTCAAATTGGAAACTGAAAATTGGAAACTGAAAATTTCAATGGTAATCGGTAATTTCAACGTTTTTTGCACCTTGTTCCGTCCAGGCGAAGCAAATTCGATATTGATCATTGATCCGGATTGAATGTTGCCCGGCTCGATTGCCTTTCAGCGACTCCAAGTGGTTGCCCGGAGGATTCCTCAAATCTTTCAGCTCGAGCGCCGCATGAATCATTTTGAGTTTTCGCATGGCAACGCTGTCAAATGCCGAAAACAAACGATTTTTCTTACCGTCACTGCTCCAAAATGCTTCAGTATCCTGGTCTTGAAAACTTAAAATCATTGTTATTACCCATAGACCCTCTTGCGATTTCACCGGTTGTCATATTATTTTACCAATAACATATAACCTTTCCGATTAAATGCAAATGATTTTATCAAAAAAATAAAGACCGGAGAATTGCGCAAAAAAACGGGGCGGGAAAATAAATTCCCGTCCCGCTCTTCTTTATGGAATCCGATCAGTCGCGTTCTTTGAGATAGTTGAGCGCGGCGGCGGCTCCGGCGTAATAGCCGATGTCGCGGCGCAGTTCGCTCGGGACCAGCTCGCAGTCGGAGACGGTCTGCTTCCAGGCGTACTTGGGCAGCGCCTTGCGGATCGGGTCCATGAAGAGGTCGCCGATCGCCCAGGCGAAGGTGCCGAGGACCAGTTTGGCCGGATTGAAGGTATTGAGCAGAATGCCGAAGGCCTGGGCGTTGCGGTCACACATGTCGTCCCACAGTTCGACCGCGTAGGGAATGCCGGCGCGGACGGCTTTTTCGAGCGTCAGCATGTCGATGTCTTCGATTTTGCCCCCCGCGAGTTCGATCATCGGGTGATCGGGCTGGGCCTTGAGCTCGCGCTGGATGCGGTGCGCGATGGCGCGGCCGCCGCAGTAGGCTTCGTAGCAGCCTTTGAGGCCGCAGGCGCATTCGAGACCGTTGCGCTCGATTACAGTGTGGCCGATTTCGCCGGCGTAGAAGCCCTTGCCGCGGACCAGGTGTCCGGCGGCGATGATGCCCGCGCCGATGCCGGTGCTCATGGTCAGGAAGATAAAGTCGTCGCAGCCGCGCCCGGCGCCGAAATACCACTCCGCGAGCGCGGCGCAGTTGGCGTCGTTCTCAAAGGTGCCGGGGATGCCGAGCTGGTCTTCGAGGTATTTGCGGATCGGGACGTTGCGCCATTTGGGGTTGTTGGTCGGCGCGGTCATGATCCCGTTGACGGGGTCGGCCGGATAGGGCGCGGAAATGCCGAACGCGCGGACGTCCGCCATCCGCAGGCCGGCGTCGGATACAAGCCCTTTGCCGATGGAGACGAGCTGCGGCAAGATGTCGTCGGGATGGGTGTCTTTGTTTTCCAGCCGGGCGTTGCCGATGAGCCTGCCGTCGCTCGAAGTCAGGCCGATTCCAAGCTTGGTTCCGCCGACGTCGTAGCCGAGAACGTAAAAGGGTGCGGACATAAAAAAATACCTCTTTATATTTGGATTTTTCCCTTGAAAAAATACATTGAGGCAATATAATTCATACATGCCGATTTTCAAGTTTCTTTCTCAAATAAAGGATGGTTCAAAAGATGATTTCCACGATGGCGGTTCTGGCGGCGGCGACCGATGCAACTTCGTCCCCCACTGTTTATTACGCGTTCCAGGAGAGCGACCTGGTCGGCAAGTCGATCGTGGTGCTGCTGCTGGTCATTTCGATCTTCACCTGGACCGTCATGCTCGACAAGGGCATGGCGCTCTACCGCGCCCGCCAATTCTCCGACCGTTTCCTGTCGAAGTTCCGCAGCAACCGCGCCGGCATCGCGGCGCTGGTCCGCGAAGGAGCCGCCAACGCCGCGCCGGTGGCCGAGGTTTACAATGAAGGCATGGAGCGGCTGCTCGAGTTCTACGAGGAGTCTTTGCCCGGCAGCTCGACCTTTGCCGCCACTGCCGCCGTCCGGCCCGGAGTCGTCGCCGGACGCCCCCAGTCCCCGGTCAAGTTGACCGAAGCCCAGCTCAACGCGATCCAGGCGGTGCTCGAGAGCGAAGTTTCAAGCCAGATTTTCAAGCTGGAAACCCGGATCGGCTTCCTCGCCACCATGGTCAGCTTGAGCCCGTTCCTCGGCCTCTTCGGCACAGTCTGGGGGGTGATGATCGCCTTCTGCGGGATCGCGATCGCCGGCAAGTCGGACTTCGCCGCGCTCGCGCCGGGGGTTGCGGGAGCGCTGCTGACGACGGTGGCGGGCCTGGTAGTGGCGATTCCGTCGCTGATCGGCTACAACTTCCTCACCGGCAGCATCCGCAAGTTCACCGAGGAACTCGATAACTTCATCGAGGAATTCATGGTCAAGGTCAAGCTCGAGCAGCTCGGCTCCGGTTCAGACGCCGAAAAGGAGTAAGCCATGGCCCGCCGCAGACGCAGAACCGCCCAGATGCAGTCGATCGACCAGATCAACGTCACCCCGTTGCTCGACTTGGTTTTTCTCCTGCTGATCGCCTTTATGATCACCATGCCGCTGATGGAGTACGGCACCAGCGTCAATCCGCCGGAAATGAACTCCGAGAAACTGCCGGAGGAGAACTTCAAAAGCGTGACTTTGACTGAAAGCGGCGCGCTCGATTACGAAAAACAGATCGTTTCGCGTGAAGAACTGATGTCCAGACTTCGCGAACTCAAAGTCAGCGCGCCAAAAACCATTCTGCTGGTCCGCGCCGACGGCGCGCGGAGCTACCGCGACGTCGTCGAGCTGATGCGGGATATCAAAAACTCGGGCTTCACCAATATTTCGCTGGTAACCCAGGCAGAGGGACGGGCGTCGTCGAACAAATGAGCACCGCTTCCGCACATGCCCCGGCGCCGCTTTCGCCGCCGGGGAGAAGCAAACGCATTTTAGTCAATGTGTTCATCCTGCATGTCCTCGTCGTCGCGTTTCCGCTGGGCTGGGTGATGCTGATGGATCAATTCGATACCCCCGAGGAGACCTTTTCGATCAACATCGTCGACACCCCCTCGGTCGGCCCGGTGACAGGCCCGGTGACCACGCGCCGGGCGCCGTCCGACAATCCCGGCCCGGAACCGGTGGCGCCCCTTCCCGACACCGCACCGCCCCCTCCCCCGGTCGCCGAGCCGGTGGTGACACTTCCCGACGCGCCGAAGCCGCAGCCGGTGGCGGAGCCGACGGTGGCGCTGCCGTCGCCGCGCCCCGCGGCGAGGCCGGAGCCGAAAATCACGCTGCCCAAGGTGCCGGTGCAAGCGAAGCCGGCGGCCCAGACCGGCAAAAACACGCCGAAAAACACTGCCGCGTCCGACGACCGGCGGTTGACCAACCAGAAAAAACCGGGCGGGGGCGGCGGCTCCAACACCAATTCGGACGTCCCGATCGGCAAAGAGGACGTGGCGCAGAAATTCGGTGAAAAATTCTCCAACACCGCCCAGGGCGGCCCGGACAAAGCGACCCGGTACGCGGGAATTCTGGGGATGTTCCTCAAAACCCAGTGGCAAATTTACGTCCCGTCCCGCGCCGACCTCGGCAGCGGAAATCCGACTGTTAAAATCATGCTCTCGGTTTCCGGTTCCGGCCAGGTGCTGGAAGCAAAAATCATTCGCCCGAGCGGTGTTCCCGCAATGGACCTGGCGGCGGCGCGTCTGCTCTCCGAGCTGAAACGGGTTCCCGCTCCCCTCGACGGCAAGCCATGGAAACACGACAACATCGAACTTGAGACCGAAATGTGAAGGAACTTGAAAAATGACATCCGGCAAAAAGTTGTTGACCGCCGCCTCACTGACGTTTGTTCTTTCCCTGGGAGCGGCCGAGCGCTACGTTTCGCCCGCCGGCAGCGACGCAAACGACGGCTCGGAAGCGAAGCCGTACCGCTCGCTCGACAAAATCAATTTCACGCTCAAACCGGGCGACGTCGCGATCTTCAAGCCGGGGGTTTACGAGGGCTCGATCAATCCCTTCCGCTCCGGCACGGCAGGGCAGCCGATCGTTTACCGCTCGGAGAAGCCGGGCGCGGCGAAAATCGTCGGCCAGAGCAACAGCGCGGTGCTGATCGAGAACAAAAAATACATTGAGCTCGACGGCTTCGAAATCGCCGCCGGAAAAGGCGTATCCTGGGCCAAAATCGACAAAAGCGAATACATCCGCGTCAGCAATCTTGTCTGTCGCCGCGCGATGAACGTCTGGGCCCCGTTCCTGGTCACCTCGGTCAAATACAGCCGGTTCGAGAATCTGCTCCTGGACACCAATTTCCGCGATCCGGTGAAGGTCAAGCCCAACTTCAACGACGGCGACGGCTTCACGCTCGACAACATGATGGACAACCGCGACTGCCATTTCAACGTTTATGAGAAAATCCGCACCACCCGCGCCGGGCACACGCCGTTCATGCTGTGGGAGGACTGTTCGGACAACGTGATCCGGGACTGCGTCTTCGACACCCGCTGGGGCCGCAACTTCGAATTCTTCAACGCCAAACGGAATCTGATCGAGCGCAATCTGATCACCAATTCGCTCTTCGGCTCCGGCAACGCCGATTCGTCGGCGAAGCTCTTCGTGCACGATTCGATCTTCCGGCACAACGTGATCTTCCGCAATTCCGGCAATCCGCTGGCGGCCTCGAGCTACAAATACGGCGAGATGAACCCCTTCAGCATCCGCGACACCCGGCTCTACTCCAACACCTTTCATGCCAACTCCGGCAGCGCCTGGAGCTTCGCCGACATGCCGGAGAAGATCGTCAAAAACAACGTCTTCAAGAACAACATCTTCGCCGGCAACAATCCCGACGGCAGCCCGATCGCGATCGAGCTCAACGACCGGATCGACCAGCAGGAAAACGTTTTCCGCTCCAACCTGATCCACGGCCGGGCGGCGGGTGATAAATTGATCGCTTACGGCTACCCCCGCAAATATTACACGCTCTCCGAAGCGGCCGCGGCGCTGCCGGGGCTTTTTGCCGGGAACTATGACTTCGATCCCGGTTTCGCCGACGTTTCAGTCGACGATTTCCATCTCCGGCAGGGAAGTCAGGCAATCGACCGCGGCGAAGCGTTGACCAAAACCATCGCCGCCGGTTCCGGCCGGACGGTCGCGGTCGCCGACGCCCGCTACTTCTACGACGGCTTCGGCATTCCCGGAGAAAAAGGCGACCGGATTCAAATCGGCGACGCCGAGGCGCGCGTGGTCAAGTCCGATGCGAAGACCAATCTTCTCACCATCGACCGCGATCTCAAGTGGGCCAAAGACGAAGCGGTCAACCTCCCCTTCGCAGGCAAAGCTCCCGACCTCGGCGCTTACGAAAGCGGGCTCGCCGGTTCCGGCCCCTCGATCCCGCGCGACCTCCAGCGCGAAGACGACCTCGAACGCGCCCAAACAACGGTGATATCCTGCGACTTCGAGCTCGAACACCCGGAACGCTGGAACTATCTCTGGGCCATCGTCCGGCTCGGCAACTCGACCGGCACGCTGGATTTGGAGAGCCCTGCCGCGAGCGGCAAGGGCTCGCTCCGCATCTTCGCCCGCGACGAAGCGGCAAAGAAGGGCGCGCCGATGACATGCATCATCAGTCCCTTCGGCTGGGTCATCGACCGTTTTCCGATCGTCCGCTTCTCGTACCGGATTCCGAAAGGCGTTCCGGTCGGCGTCGCGGTCAATCTGCCGGTGGTGGACGGCCAATCGTCGCTGATTTTCCTCGGCGGCTCCCCCGCCCTCGCGACCGGCGGCGCGCCCAATGCCGAAGCGATCAAACTCGTCGACGACGGCGAATGGCACCAGGCCGAACTCGACGTCCGAAGCGTCCGAAAAATCGCTCCGGAGGCCAAACGGATCATGCGCTTCCGCTTCGGGACGCACAACAACGGCAAACCCGGCGACCAGTACTGGATCGACGATTTCAAGATCGAGCGAAAGTAATCTTGAAACGCCCGTTCGACATCACTGAAGTGCCGCACCAGCCGGGGATTTACGTCTTCCGCGACCGGTTCGGCCAGGTGATTTACGTCGGCAAGGCGGTCGACCTCAGGCGGCGCTTGTCGAGCTACTTCCAGTCCTCGCGGCTGGCCCGCGCCGACGCTAAATTGCGGAGTCTCGTCAACTCGATCGACGACTGGAGCTTCCAGACAGTCCGCACCGAGGACGAGGCTTTGATCCTCGAATCTCGCCTGATCAAGGAGTACGCCCCCTATTACAACATCCTGATGCGCGACGACAAACGCTACCCGCTGCTCAAAATCGATCTCGCCGAGCGCTTCCCGACCCTGAAGCTGGCGCGGTTCAAAAAAGACGACCGCGCCCGCTATTTCGGCCCCTTCCCGCAGAGCGGCGCGCTGCGTAAAACGCTTGAATTTCTGCTCTCCCATTTCGGCTTGCGCGCCTGCCGCGACTCCGAGCCCGGCGAGGAGACCCGCAAACGCTGCCTCAAACGGATCGTCAAAGACTGCAAGGCCCCCTGTACCGGCGCGATTTCCGAGGAGGACTACCGCAAGCTCATCGACAAAGTAATGTCGGTCCTCGAAGGCGACCTCGACGAACTGACGGAAGCGGTCAAGGCCAAAATGGCCCGCGCGGTCGAAGCACAGCGCTTCGAAGCGGCGGCGGCCTGCCGGGACATTCTCCAGAACCTCGAAGCGGTATTCGGCGCGAAAAACCGGGTCTTCGAACGCCCGGAGCTCCCGCGCCTCCCCGGCGGCCGGGCGGCGGCCGAAGCGCTCCAGCAAGACCTGGGCCTGCCGCATTATCCGGCGAAAATCATCTGTTTCGACAACTCCAACTTGCTGGGAACACTGGCGGTCTCGGCGCTGGTGACCTTCTCCGACGGCAAGCCCGACCGGGGTAATTACCGGCGGTTCCGGATCCGGACGGTCGAGGGCGCGGACGACTTCGCCACCATGCACGAGGTGCTGACCCGCCACTTCGGACGGCTGCTACGCGAAAAACTGCCGCTCCCCGACCTGGTGGTGATCGACGGCGGCAAGGGTCAATTGTCGGCGGCGCTCGCGGCATTGGTCGAGCTGGAATGCCCGCCGCTTCCCGTGATCGGCCTGGCCAAACGGGCGGAGGAGGTCTTTCTTCCCGGCCGTTCCGAACCGGTAATCCTCGACCGCCACGGCCTCGCGCTGCGGCTGCTGCAATCGATCCGCGACGAATCGCACCGTTTCGCGATTTCGTACCACCGCGAGCTGCGGCTGAAGCGGATCGAGGAGTCGCGGCTCGACGACATCCCCGGCATCGGCGAAAACCGCAAAAAAGCGCTGCTCGCAGAGTTCGGCTCGATCAAGGCGTTGAAAAAAGCGGACGCGGAAACCATCGCAGCCCGGGTCCCCGGCCTGGGCGCGGTATTGGCTCAGAAAATAGTGGATATTCTACAATAGGAGGTTCTATGAAGAAAATGTTTTTTGCCGCCATGCTGCTGGCGACAACCGGGCTTTCGGCGGCTGAAACCGTCTCCAAAGAGGGCGGTGTCGCCTTCCGTTTCGACGACAACAAGAGCGCCGATCAGTGGTCGCGCATGGCGCAAGTCTTTGAGAAGCACGGCTTCGTGATGAACGTCGCGGTGGTAACGGGCCAGCTCACCGATCCCGCCGCGATCGAGGTGCTGCGTGGCTTCAAAACGGCCGGGCACGACATCATGGACCACACCCCCTTTCACCTCGGCTTCATCGTCAAATCCCCGGACGCGGCGAAGTACGCCAAGGAACCCTTCGTCGACCACATCGCGGGCAACAACATCTGTTTGAAATACATCGTCCGCCCGGATGCCGCCTGTGGCCGGTTCACCGCCGACGTGAGCGAAAACGCCACCATCAAGCCCGGCAACGAAGCGGCGGCGAAGCTGCTGCAGCGCGAATGGCTGCTTTATCTCCCCGCTTCCGGCCGGGTACTGACGGGCTGGGCGGTCAAGGATCAACCGGGCGTTTTCAGGCTCACCACGATCTGGCACGACGCGGTTGCCGACTTCTACGGGCAGAAAAACCTCGAATTTGTCATCCTCAACAACTGGCGCGGCGAGCGCGCCGGGGTGATCCTCGACCCGCGCGCCCTCGATTTTCTGGTAAAATTCAGTCGCGAAGCATTGCAGCAAAAGGGCCTCCCCGCGCCGACGGTCTGGATTCAGCCGGGCACCACCGAGCCCTTGATGCGCGGCGAAGACATCGCCGCCGTCTTCCGCGCCAATGGTCTCGTCAGCGCGGCGACCTACCCTAATTCGGCCTTCAAAACCTATTGCGAACCGAATCCCGAACATTGCCGCTACGGTATGCAGTGGGGCAACTTCAATCTGGAAGACGACACCGATTTGAAAGTCATCAAGAAAAAGATCGCCGACGACGTCGCGCGCCACCATTTCATCATCGGCTCCGGCCACATGTGGACCACCAAGGTCACCGACGGCTTCGACGGTTACCTAGCAAGGCACGACCAATTGCTCAAATGGCTCCGCGAGAGCGGCATCAAAGTCGACACCCAGCGCGCCTGGGCCGACCGGCTCTACGGGACGAAAACCAATCCCGCCGAAAACATCTTCCCGCCCTTCAACGTCGACCGCGACGGCGACGGCATCCCGGACGGCATCACGCCCGGCCCGGGAACAAAAGTGTCTCCCGAGGGCATTGAACTCGCACAGAAAGGTTTGATCTTCCGGCTCGGTTATCTCGGCGGCGTCGAAAAGGGAATGAACCGCCTCACTTACAAAGGAGCCAAAGGCAAACTGAAAACGGTGATCCGCTTCATCCGCCGCGGCGGCGTCTTCGGCGAAGCGGTTGAATTCACCGGCAACAACCACCGCTTCGAGGTACCGAAGGACGCGGCCATGGTGACGGTCGAACTCTTCAACGATTCCGATGAACCGGCCTCGGTCGCGGGAGCCGAGTTGCGCGCGGATACGGCGAAATAGCCGATTTATTGCATTCCAAAGTCGACATTTCCATTTTTTATTTGCCGTGATTTCTGATTCGCGGCAAAATAAACGGCAAAGTCGCTTCGTTTCTCCGAACAGTTGAACGAAATTTCCGGAACACCCGGATGAAACCAAAGGAGATACGACTATGGAATGCAAAAAAACACTCGGACTCGGTATCGCCGCTTTGATGCTCGGCATCGCCCCAACGCTGATGGCTGAACCGGCGGAAAAAGACGCGCCGCCTCCCCCGCCGCAGCAAAGTCACCATGGCCAGTTTCGTGGTCCGGGGCCGATGGCTTTCCGCGGCCCGCAGCAGCGCGGACCTGAAGCAATGAAGGAAATGAAAGACGGCAAGATGGCCGGCCGGCATGAAGGAATGAACCGCCACCAGCGTCCCGACGGTTTGACTCCGCGCGCTCCGATGAATGAAGACCAGATGGCGACTTTCGCCGACCTCAATGCCAAGCTCCGTGACGCGGTCAGGGATTTCCGTGCCGAGGACAACGAAAAGACCCGCGCCGCGGTCAAGACCGCGCTGGACAAACTGGTCGCCGCCAATCAGGCGTTCGAAGTCGACCGCTGCGAAAAAGCGCTGGCCCGCGCCAAGGCCAAGACTGCCGAAAAAGACGCGATCGTCGACCGCATGCTCCAGCACGTGACCGCTAAGGCCGAAGCCAAGGACTGCCCCGAAGGCGGACCGAAAGCATGCCCGAAGGATGGCCCGAAGAAGTAATGAGGGATATGCAGGAAACGCCGGTCCGTGTGGATCGGCGTTTTTTTATGCCCCGCGTGCCGCAGCGCCGGTAAGGAGCGGAGCGCACCAGCGCG
>JAVBUI010000092.1:0-5166 GCA_031555495.1 Victivallaceae bacterium
CGTCTATTGTCCGGCGGAATCGGACACCTACACTCACGCTATGTTCCCGGTGGTGGAAATCCTCGATCCGGGCGAAGGGCTGATCCGGGTCTATTACACTCACCGCGACCGCAGCAACTACGGATTCCCGACCTTTCTCGACGCGCGGCTGGTTGGCGGGCATTTTGAAATTCTCTACAACCACCACGAGCCGATCATCGACCGAGGCGAACTCGGAAATTTCGACGACAGCGGGGTCAACATCACCAGTTTGATTCGGGTCGACGGCAAACGGCGTTTTTACTATTACGGCTGGAACCTCGGCGTCACCGTGCCTTTCCGCAATTCGGTCGGCGTCGCCGAAAGCGAGGGGGAGGGTAAGGACCTCAAGCTCACGCGACTGTTCCCCGGGCCGATCCTCGACCGCGCGCCGATGTTCCCGGGGTTGTGTGCGACGCCTTGCGCGGTGCATGACGGGAAACTGTTCCGGATCTACTTCGCCAGCGGCACGCCGTGGAAGCTCAAGGACGGCAAACCGGCGGTCGCCTGTACGGTCGGCTATGCGGAGTCCGAGGACGGCTTGCTCAATTGGCGGCGCAACCTCGAGCCCGCGGTCGGCAATCTGCCGACCGACCACGTGGTCACCACGCCCTTTGTACTGTACGAAAACGGCGTCTGGAAAATGTGGTACTCCTACCGCGGCGAAAAATACCGGCTTGGTTACGCCGAATCCTCCGACGGTGCGCACTTCGTCCGAAAAGACGAAGAGGTCGGCATCGCCGTTTCCGAGTCGGGATGGGATTCCGAAATGGTCTGCTATCCGGCGGTCTTCGACCTCGCCGGGCGGCGTTATATGATTTACTGCGGAAATTCATACGGAAAAACCGGGTTCGGATTGGCCGTGCTGGAGAAGTGACCGATGATGTTGCTGGCGGAATATCTGGTTGAACAATTAAGCTCGCTCGGCGTCGGATGCGTCTTCGGGTATCAGGGGAGCAACATCGCCTATACCATCGACGCGGTCTGCCGGAGCGGCAAGGTTGCCTTCGTCGAGTGCCGCCACGAACAGGGCGCGGCCTTCGCCGCCTGCGGTTACGCCCAGGCGCTCGGCAACCGTGTGCCCGGCGTGGCCCTCGCTTCGAGCGGGCCGGGCGCGCTCAACCTTGTGACCGGCATCGCCAATGCTTATTTCGACTCGATTCCGGCGATTTTTATCACCGGCGACCTGAGCGGACTGACCGACAAAGGCAACGGCCCGTCCCGTCAGCAGGGCTTCCAGAGCACCGACATCGTTTCGATCGTCAAACCGATCACCAAATATGCCGAAAAGCTCAAAACGCCGGAAGACATCCGTTATTGCCTTGAAAAAATGAGCCACGAAGCGCTGTCGGGCCGTCGCGGCCCGGTGCTTCTGTCGATTCCGCACTACATGCAGCGGATGGAAATCGATCCGGAGGCGCTGCGTTCATTTGTGCCGCCGTCCGCACCATGTACGGAAATTTCACCGGACGACGTAACTCATGTCGCCGTACTGCTTGCCGCCGCCCGCCGCCCGCTGTTGCTGTTGGGCGCCGGAGCTGCCGAAGCGAAGCCGGAGCTTGCCGCGCTGCTGAAGCGCTTGCCGCTGCCCGCGGTTTGTTCGCTTGGTGGATTGAATGTGCTTTCGCACGACAATCCTGCTTTCGCCGGCTTCATCGGCGACTTCGGGCACCGTCATGCCAATCTGGCGCTGGCCGGAGCCGACTTTCTTCTGGTGCTCGGTTCGCGCCTGGACGACCGGCAGATGAGCGTGCTGAAAAACAACGCCGGAGGCACGGTCGTGCACATCGACATCGACCGGAGCGAACTTTTTGCTTTGCGCGAAAATTATATTCCGCTTTGCGGCGACGTCCGTTTGTTCCTGACCGGACTTGCCGAAAAAGCGAAGTCCGGGCTTGAGTGGCCGAAGTGGCGTGACGCCATCGACTGCTGGCGGCGCAAATATCCGGAGCTGCCGAAGGGGCCCGATTTCAACGCAAACAGCTTTTTGCGGCGACTTTCGGAGCTGTTGCCCGCAGGAGCGTTGATGTTCGCCGACGTCGGCATCCATCAAATGTGCGCGGCCCAGGCGCTGCGTCTGACGGAGGGGAAATTGCTGTTCAATTCGGGCGGCCTCGGCGCGATGGGCTATGCCCTTCCAGCGGCGCTCGGAGCGGCGTATGCCGCGCCGGGAAAACGAATCGTATGTATCACCGGCGACGGCGGGCTGCAGATGAATCTCCAGGAATTTCAGACTATTTCGCGAGAAAACCTCGTCATTAAAACGGTGGTGTTGAACAACAGCTGCCTCGGTATGATCCGGGATTTTCAGGACCGTGCGCTGGGCGGGCGGCATTTTGCCTCCGTGGACGGCTATTCGAGTTGCGATTGGGAAAAGATCGCGGCGGCATTCGGCCTCGATTACGCGTCGTCGGCCTCGTCGTCGGATTTCGCCGCTCTCGAAACTGCGCTGGCTTCGCCCCGTCCCGCCCTGATCGAAGTCCGGCTGCCGGAGAACATGGCCGCCCATCCCGCCGGACTCGGCTATGCTTTGACCGAAGAACCAGAGGACAGTAATGAAAAAATATAACATATTGGTGACCGGCGTCGGCGCAATCATCGGCTCCGGCATCGCGCAATCCCTCCGCCTGAGCGGCAGGGAATTGAATATCATCGGCATGGATATCTACGAAGACGCCGCCGGGCGCTGTTTCTGCGACGGTTTCATTCAGGCGCTCCGATCGGATTCCCCGGATTACTGCAATTTCCTGATCGAGGTGATCCAGCGTGAAAAGATCGACCTGGTTTTCTTCGGCCTGGAACACGAAATTTACCGGGTGTCCGATTCGCGCGGGGTATTCGGCGAATATCTCGAACGCCTGGTGCTGACCAATCCCGAGACCATCGAGCTTTCCCGCGACAAATTTCAAACCTATTCCTTTTTCGCCGGACAGGGCGTCGATGTGATTCCGACCCGGATCGACGGGGATTATGAAGAGCTGGCCGCCGCGCTGGGTTCGCCCTTTCTGCTCAAATACCGGCACTCGTCGTCGTCGAAGGGAATGACCCGGATCTGCGACCGGGCCGATTTCGATTACTGGAAACGGAAAAGCGGCGATGAGTTCATGGTTCAGGAGATCGTCGGCGACGACGCGCACGAATATACTGTGGGGGTCTTCGGCTTCGGCGACGGAAGTTGCCTGAAACCTTTCGTGCTGCGGCGAAAGCTGAGCGGGGAGGGCGCCACCGCCAAGGCGGTGACGGAGGAGAATCCGGAGCTTTGCGCCGAATCGGAAAAGCTTTGCCGGCTGCTCAAGGTGCTCGGGCCGGTCAACTTTCAGTTCCGTCTGCATCACGGAAAATATCTGCTGCTCGAGATTAATCCCCGTATTTCGGCTGCGACCTCGATTCGCGCGGCGTTCGGTTACAACGAACCGCTGCTGTGCCTGGAATACTTCGTCGAACACCGGAACCCGGTGGACCCCGAAACCCTGCAGGGCCGGGCGAGCCGTTATGTGGCGGATTGGGTTGTCTATGCTGGCGCTGATCGCTGATATTCACGGAAATTACCATGCGCTCCAGGCGGTTCTTGCGGAAGTCGGGAAACTCGGCTGCCGGAAGATCGTTTCGATGGGAGACATCGCCGGTTATTACCCGATGATCAATGAATGCATTGAATTGTGCCGCGACGCGGACGTGGTCAACATCCTCGGCAATCACGACGATTATCTGCTCTCCGGGCGGGGATGTCCGCGTTCGACTTCGGCGAATATGTGCATTGAATACCAGCGGAAGGTGATCACGCCGGCAAATCTGGATTGGCTCGGGGCTTCGTTGACGGAGTACCGCGCTGGCCGGATGTTTCTGGTGCACGGCGGCTGGTGCGACCGGCTGGACGAATATATCGGCGAATTTGACTTTTCGATTTGCAGTGACGAATTCGATCTTTATGGCTCGGCGCACACGCACATCCAGAAGTTGGCCGGGAACGGGCGGTATTGCTACGTTAACCCGGGCTCGGTCGGCCAGCCGAGAGACGGCGTGCCTGAAGCGGCGTTCGCCACTGTGGATCCGCAAAACGGCGTCCGCCTACACCGGATTCCATATGATATCGACGCGATTGCCCGTGCGACGGAGGCGGCTGGATTTGCCAGGCGGTTTTACGAGGGGCTCTATACCGGAAGCAAGATCAAAACCTATCAAGCGGAGAAGTGAATTGAAAATACCGTTCAACAAACCATTCATCGTCGGTCGGGAACTTGAATACATCACCCAGGCGGTGCAAAATTGCCGACTTTCCGGGGACGGGGAGTTCACCAAACGCTGCCACGCCTGGATGGAAGAGCATTTCGGGGCGAAAAAGATCCTGCTGACGCATTCATGCACCGCCGCGCTGGAGATGGCGGCGATTCTGTGCGACATCCGGCCGGGGGACGAATTCATCGTCCCGAGCTACACCTTTGTCTCGACGGTCAACGCCTTTGTCCTGCGGGGCGGAGTTCCGGTTTTCGTCGACATCCGGCCGGACACGCTGAACATCGACGAGCGGTTGATCGAGCAGGCGATTACGCCGAGGACAAAAGTCATCGTCCCGGTGCACTACGCGGGAGTCGCCTGCGAAATGGACGCCATCATGGACATCGCCGCCCGCCACAATCTCTTGGTAGTCGAAGACGCGGCGCAGGGAGTTTGCTCCACCTATCGCGGTCGTTCGCTGGGAACGATCGGGCACCTGGGCTGCTACAGTTTTCATGAGACCAAGAACTTCATTTCGGGTGAGGGCGGGGCGCTGGTGATCAACGACGAGCATTTTATGGCGCGCGCGGAAATTATTCGGGAGAAGGGGACCAACCGCAGCCAGTTCTTCCGGGGCGAGGTTGATAAATACACCTGGGTGGATGTCGGGTCGAGTTACCTGCCGAGCGAAATCATCGCAGCATTTCTGTATGCCCAGTTGGAAAACGCCGATGCGATTACGGAGAAACGTCTGGCGATCTGGGGGCGTTATCACCGGAATTTAGCCGATCTGGCAGAAAAGGGCGCGTTGCGGGGGCCGGTGATTCCGGCGGAGTGCAAGCACAATGCCCACATGTATTATATATTGCTGCCGGATCTGGAAACCCGAACGCGGCTGATTGCGGAGTTGAAGAAGCACGATATCCACCCGGT
>JAVBUI010000083.1:0-9001 GCA_031555495.1 Victivallaceae bacterium
TAGTTGCCGGGCTTCAGTTGTTGCATCGTCCAGCGCTTCGCGGCGCGAAGCCGGAAAAAAGGTGACCTTGCAAACGTGAAATCCAACAGCCGTACCGCACGAAGCATGTCTTCCCCGCCGATCTCGCGCCGCCCCGCCGATCTCGCAAACCCCGCCGCCAGGCAATACCCCATCGGAGCCGCCAGCAGCAGATGACGCATCCCCTCTTCATAACTGAACTTATGCACCATGCCGCCGCAAAAATGAAACGAGTCAAGCTTGCCGAAGAAAAAAAGCTCAAACATTTCACGTCCCTCTTTGTCGATCGAAAAACGTTCGTTGCGGAGCGGAAACAGCCCCCCCTCCACATCCGGCGCCGCAGGATTGAGTTCGGTCAACTTCCCCTTCCCGCTCACAATACGCAGCTGCTGAAGCGTCCTCGCCAGCCGGAACATCAGTCCCGGATTCTCCTCCCCCGCATCATCCCGCAGATAACCGCAGAGGAGATTGCGGAAATTGGTCCTGGTCAGCGCGTCGACTGTCCCCGCGGCCAGCTCGCCGGTCAGCGCGTTGTGTGCCCGGTCGGCGAATTGAAGGGCGTCGATGGCAAACGCCTCCCCCGCGTCGGCGATCGCGCCGCGCATCGCGCGCTGCCCATGAAAATCAAGCACCCTTGCCGCGGTATAAAGCCGCAGCGCCCACGATTCACTCCGGTTGTGCAAAATTCCGCGAAACGCCTCGTGAACCAGCCGCACCTTCTCCAGCGGCACGGGATTGTTCACCGCGTAAACCGCATCGTCGACGCCGCGCCGGGCCGTCATTTCGCGCGCCATCGCGCCGATCTCGGAACGGCAATCACCGATCTTCCGCCCCAACGCTCCGACCGCCGGGCAGATGAAGCGGTACTCCGCCGAAACATGCCCGTCGCGCCACTGCTGGAGGTGGAGCGGAAACACCCGGCAGCTCAAGGGCTTGGCCGCATAGCCGTGCTTTTCATGAATCAGACACAGCTTGCCGTTGCTGAATACGCAGCGCCCGGTCACGGGATCCTTAGCCAGGATGAAGTCGCGCCCGTTGCCGGGCTTGAAGCAGCGCTCGAAGTTTTCGACGCCGGGAAGTTTCATTTTTTCGAGTACCGCACGCTCTTCCGGGGTCACGCTCACGTCAAAGAGAGAACAGCAGCCGACTTCGCAGTTCCGGCACCGGAAAGAGACGTTTTCGTATAAATCAAGCATTGATCAACTCCGTTTCAGTATTGATAAAGTATCACTGAAGAAACTGAAAATCAATACCCTGTTTCCATGGCGGTGTGACGAAGGGCAAAAAAATTTAAGTTTTCCGGCAATTTCTCCGCCGATTTGCCGTTTCCTGTGTAAAGGAGAGTTTTCAGATGAAAAACAATCATGTCCGTGCCGTGCTCTTTTTTGTCGCCGGTCTGGTGATCGGAGCGACCGTTGTATTTTTGCAGATGCAGCAGTACCAGAAGCGACTTCAGCATGACGCGGGCGTCCTGCTGCGGACCACCCTCGCGTCGAGCCGCCTGAGCGCCCTCAAGACCTTGCGCGAAAGCGACCTCGACACCCTCGCCGCCGAACTTGAAACCGCGATCGAAGGCGACCGCGCCGCGCTTGAAGCCGCCGCCGATCCGGGCGACCTCGAACTGATGCTGATCCAGAAAATCGGCGAATATCGCAAAGAACACCCATTCGCCGCCACCGTCGGCAGCACCGACGGCGATGAATAAAATCGGGAGGGGCCGAAGATGACGGTTTTCACAGTACTCGCCTACATCGACGCCGGAACCGGCAGCATGTTGCTGCAGGGCGTGATTGCGGTGCTTTGCACCGTTGTGCTTTTTTTCCGCCAGATCAGGCACTGGCTGACCGGACAAATCCAGAGAAAAAAGTGAACCATGTCCTCCGGGAATTATCTCGAAAGTTCATTCCGCGATCCCGCCGGGCGCGTGTTCTCCGAAGCCGGAGAATTCTACCGTGAAGTATCCCCGGCCGGGTGGAGCGACTATTGCCTTCTGCAGCAGAGCGGACTGGCCCGGGAACTGATCCGCAACGGGCTCCTCGTGCCGTTCGAAGAAATCGGGCGCGGGCCCGAAAACGCGGTTTTACTCCTCCGGAAGCTCTCCTGGATCAGCTATCCTTACGAATGGTGTTTCGAACAACTCCGCGACGCCGCGCTCTTGACGCTTGAAGTCCTCCGCACCTCGCTCGGGCACGGAATGACACTCAAAGACGCGAGCGCCTACAACATCGCCTTTCACGGCGCGATGCCGGTCTTCATCGACCACGGCTCCTTTACCGCCTACCGCGAAAACGCCCCCTGGCAGGGCTACCGGCAGTTCGTCATGCACTTTCTCGGCCCCCTTCTCCTGCTGCGGCGCGACGACCGCTTCCGCTCGATGCTGCGCTCCGATCTCGACGGCATCGATCTTGATTTCATTTCCCGGAATCTCCCCCGCATCGGCTACCTCCGTTTCCCGGAACTGCTCCACGTCCATCTTCACGCCCGTTTTCAGCGGAAATATTCCGATTCGCACCGGACGGACGCGCCGAAGGAACCGCGGATCGGCAAATCACAATTGCTCTGGATGATCGGCGAACTCCATCGTTTCATCGCTTCGCTCAAACCGCCCCGGCTGCGGACCGAATGGGGCGATTATTACACCGACAACAACTACTCCACCGAATCTTTCATCGCCAAAAAAGCGCTGGTCGGCGATTTCCTCGGCGCCATCATGCCGGAGCGGGTGATCGACCTCGGCGCCAACCGCGGCGAATTCACACTGGTCGCGGCCCGCTACGCCGACGAAGTCATCTCCGCCGATATCGATCCGGCGGCGATCGGGGCGCTTTACGCGGCGCTCAGGGAAAAGAAAAATACCTCCATTCATCCGATGATCCAGGATCTCAACAATCCGTCGCCGGGGCTTGGAATTTTCAACCGGGAGCGGAGTTCTTTTTTTGATCGCGCCCGCGCCGATGCGGTGCTGGGGCTCGCCCTCGCCCACCATCTCCGGGTCGGCGGCAACTGGCCGCTCGAGCGGATCGCCGAACTCTTCGGCCGGATCGCGCCCAATGCGCTGGTCGAATTCGTCCCCCGCGAAGACGGCCAGTTCCGGCGGCTGCTGCGGAGCCGTCCCGACATTTACAGCGACTGGACGCTGCCGAATTTGACCAATTGCCTCAAAAAGCACTTCCGCTCGGTCGAACCGGCCCCGATTCCCGGCAGTGGTCGCGTCCTGCTCCGGGCCTCCGGCGGAAGATGCAATCCATGAAAAACACCGCCGCCGCCACCGGACTGAAGCCTCAAATGACGCTTTCATCGCTCCTCTTCGCCGGAAGCTTCGTCATTCCGGCGCTGGTGCTTTACACCCGGAACAGTTCCGAATTCACCTTCCGGCTGTCCGGCTTGCTCGTCTGGCTCGTCCCCCTGGGCGTATTCATCGCCGCCGCCGTGTTCGCGGTTCAATTTGCGCTCCGCAGGACCGCGTATTTCCCACTGTGCCACGCGCTCGTGCTGTCGCTGGGAACGACGATTTATCTCCAATCGGCGTTTTTCACGCTGATTTTCGTGACCGAAGCGGAAGACGCGCGCGGTTCCGGCATGGCTTTGCAGGCGCTGTTCGACCTCGTGCTGCTGGCGGCCCCGGTGGCGTCGGCGATCGTCTTTCGGCAGTGGGTGCTTCAAAACAGCATCAAGCTTTCCATCATCGTCCTGCTGACCCAGTTGAGCCCGCTGGCGGGAGAACTGCTGTCCTTTCGCCCGGTCAATTATGACTTTTACGAAAACTCGGTCGATGAGACGGACAAATTCGTTTTCGGCGCCCGGGATAATATCTTTCTGGTCGTGGTCGACTCGATGAGCGAAAATTCACTCAAGAAAACGCTTGCGGCCTACCCGGACCTGGCGGAGAGCCTGAAAGACTTCAGCGTTTTCGACCGCCTCGAGAGCCCGATTCCTCACACCCGTTTTGCGATCCCGGCAATGCTGAGCGGCGAAGAGTTTCCCGCCGGGGTTTCGCTCGAAGACGACGGGGCGCACCTGAGCTATCTCCGGCACTCCAGCGCCATGCCGGACGCATTGACGACCGCGCTGAAATCGCACGGCTTCCGTCTCGAGGGATATCCGTTCATGCTGCAGACGATCAGTTACAGTCCCCGCTACTGGGACAACATCGTCGCGCGATCCGAGAACGAACGCTCGGTCGAACAATTCCATGCAGTTTACCTCTACCGGATCACGCCGTTTGCGATCAAGTATCTGTTTGCCCGGCAATACCTTTCGTTCCGCGACCACTTCGTGACGCCGACCGACAGTCAGAGGCAGCATGGCGGCGATACCTTCGACATGGTGTTCCTGCGCCGCCTCCGCCATGAGGCGCGGAAAGGCACGGCCGAAAAGATGTTCAAATACTACCATCTGCAGGGAACCCATTCTCCTTATCTCATCGATGAAAACACCACAAGATCCCTCGACACCAACGAGGTCCGCCAGCTCCGGGGTTCGCTCAGGAACATCGAAACCCTGATCGAAAAGCTCCGCCAATTCGACCTCTACGACCGTTCGATAATCGTCATCTCGGGCGACCATACCGAACTCTATACACCGGAGACGGTCATGCTGATCAAGCGCCCCGGCGACTGCGGCGAACAATTGACCTTTCACTCCCAGCCGTGCAAAGTCCGTGAAATCGCCGGGACCATCCTTGCGGAAACCGGGTTGCGTCCGCCGGAGTTTTCGGTATTCAGCCGGAACGAGAAAGCCGCGGGGAGCACCCGAAAGCTCCCGGAGCGACCGGTCATCTCCTTCGACGAGCTGCGAAAAATCGATCTGGCCCCCTTCACACTCCCGGCCCGGGATACCTTCAGCAAAAGTTTCCAGCTCAATGGTTCGGAGCTCGTCATCGACGACCATGACGTCAAGCCGGAGCATATTTTTACGCTCGGCGTTCTGGTCGAAAACATCGCCGACGGTTCGGTTTTCAGCACCGAAAGCGCGGAAATCAGCGGCTTGAAATCTCCGCTCTACTACCGGATCCCCCTCGTCGGGCTGCCGGATGGAGAATACCGGCTTTATCTGAAGATGGTGTCCGAAGACAGCACGCTCTGCAACAGCCTGCCGAGAGTCATCGCGATTGAGAAGGGAAATTTTTCGCTCCGGCTCCGCCCCCGCTACATTCCGGAGCCCCGGCCGATTGAATACGGCTATCCGGTGACGTTCAACTACATGGACTTCACACCGGAGCTCGACGCGCCGCCCGATGCGGAGCTCTTCGAGAGTTCGCTTCGGCTCACCGAGGACTCGGTCATCACGCTCCGGTTGCCGGACTCCGCCGAACCGCTCCGGCTCGAACTCACCATCATGCTCGAAACCGGCTCGCCCGCCCGGATCGAGGTCTGGCACCGGAATCAGCGTCTGACCTCACACGAAACCGCACCGCGCGACCGGATGTACCGCATCTTTGTAACGCTCCCCACCGGGTTGAAGCAAGCCGAGCTCTCCTTCAAAACCAACACCACCCCAAAGTCCGTCTTCCGGCTCCGGGAAATCGGCCTCGTGCAATAAAAGGCAAATCACTCCGCCCGGCGTTTCGGCTCCAGAAACCGTCCGAGAATAAGACTGATTTCATACAGGAGCCAGGTTGGAATTCCCATGCAGAGCTGGCTGAAGATGTCGGGCGGGGTCAACAGCATGGCCACAGTGAAAATACCGACGACAATGTAAGGGCGCAGCCGCCTGAGGGTCGCCACCCGAACAATGCCGAGTTTGATCATTCCCAGCAAAATAATCGGAAGCTGGAAGCAGATTCCGAAGCCGAGCATCAGCCACGCCGCCATTTCCAGACAGGCGCTGACATTGATCAGGGGTTTGATTCCGGAGGTCTGCATGCCGAGCGAATAACGCATCAAAATCGGAAAAATAACGAAAAGCCCCATCGCCGCCCCGGCAGCGAACAGAAAAAAACTGAATCCACTGGCGACTTTGACCAACGTTTTCTCGTGCTGATAAAGCCCAGGGGCAAAGTATTGCCAGATATGCCAGGACAGAATCGGAATCGCGACGCTGACCGCCATAATGACGGAGAACTTGAGCCGCAGGAAGAAGAGTTCCATTGGGGCCGTATAATAAAGGGAACCCATCTCTTCCGGACAAAGGTTGTTGACGATCGTGTCGATCAGCATCTGCGAAAACGGCCAGGCCGCCGGCAGCAGCAGACACACCACCACCAGACAGGAAATCAATCGGCGTCGGAATTCTTCAATATGATCGATAACGGTAGCATAGCCGTGGCGATGGTTCTGCATCAGGCGGACTTGGCCCCGTCGTCTTTCTTTTCATCGGCAGCAGAAGCCGGCTTCGACTCATCCGCATTTTCGGCGCCGGCCGTTTGGACCGGAGACCCCAAAGCTTCATTTTTGGCTTTCTGAAACTCACTCGCCGCCTTTCCCATCGCCCGTGCAATTTCCGGCAGCCGCTTGGCCCCGAAAAACAGCAAAACCAACAGAAATACAAGAATCAACTGCCCCATGCCGATGCCCATAAATACCTCCCACTATAAATACTCTATCAACTCAACCGAAAGTCTGTCTGCGTCCAAACACGCACACAAATTCAAATGCTTTATGGAAAATCATACCGACCTTAATTTCCGCTCAAATGCTCCAGCATCTTTTTGAAATACGGATCATGCCGTTTCAGGCGCTCTTCAAGCGGCAGCGAAAGATCCATATTGTAATAATCGATCACTTCATTCAGCGAATGATTCAATTCCACCTCCGGCCGGGTGTGAAAAACCTCTTCGGCGGAACGGCAATTGTAAAGGTCGATATAAAATTTAAACCGCACGATAAGCCTGGAATTAGGCAGATAAAAGAACACAGGAAACGATGGAGAGCCCAAGGGGACCGGGTTTCGTTTTCCAAGAGTGATCAACTGATCTGCGCGCTCGGCGAATTGCGCAAACTGACCGGACGCGGAGGAAATATCCTCCACCAGAATATAGATTGGGACATTCAATCGCAATGAATCTTCATCAGGTTTCAGTTCCGCATTCACTTGCGTGACGGCATACTCTCCTCCGGACAGAAAATCAATTTTTTCTTTTTGGAACGGTCTGCGATAATTATCCCTTGCAACCGGAGAAGTCCTGCTTGCCACTTTCACCGGAATCATCATAGGCTCGGCTATCAGCGCCCTGACTATCTTTATCCAGGTCATGGAGTTTCCACCCGGATTGAAGCGGATGTCAATAACGATCGCCCTGAAATTGCGGCCGGCAAGCGATTTGATTTCCCGAACATAAAAATCCGGGTCTTGCATTTCCGGCACCCTGATATAAAGAATCCCGGATTCCTCGAAAAAAGCGATTTTTCGACCGGGCAAAGGAGTACGGCTGAATTTTTTCCTGCCGACCGGGGAAAGCTTCTCTCCGACAATATATGGAAGCGCAACGCTGTTGCCATTTGCATCCAGGAACAACAGATCGAGTTTATCGCCGCTCTTGATGTCCATCCGATCAAAAAAAGCGTCGCGTTCAAAACCGGACAGGGTCTTGCCATAGAACATTCCATTTTTCCAGTCCCATTTCCGCAGTTTGGGTTGCAAGGATGCCAGAATATCGGCTGTTTTTTGCCCATTAACGCTCAGCAATTTCATGCCGCGGGGATAAGTCCGTCCATCATATCTGAAATCATAAACCGTATAAAAAGCGCCGTCATGGTAAATCAGGGGAGGCCCGGAATAAAAGAAATCCCGATCGAGCGCTTTTCTGTAGGCGGAATGGACCGCCGCCGTATCCGGGGCGGGTTGTCCAAGGATATGCGCAAAATTAGCGCAGGAGGAAGAAAGGCCATCCGTATGCGAAATGTCCCTTTCGCGGAAGGCGACGGAACTTTCGCATACAAAATATAATTCGGACCGGCAAATACTCCGCGTGCGGAAATCACGCCATCCGCAATTTTGACCGGCAGTGCTTCCGCCAGCCGATTGAGAAAACAATTGTTTTCACGCGTTCCCCAGACCAAGGCTGATTTTCCGGAAAAATCGAAACCCATTGCACTTCCGCCGAAAATAACCGCGGAATCTTTACCGGCCAGCCGGGCATCTCCATCGGGAAAAACCATGTAGAAGTGTTCTGCATACATGGGAGAATTCAATGGCCGGGCAGGCTCCGAGATTTGAAAATATCCCGTTTCAGAAATTCCAGTGCTGTTCAGCACAAGATAGTCCTGTTCCGCCTCCATTTGCGGCGTTACCGATAAGACGGCTTCGGGCGTTGTTCCTGTGAGTATAAGCAAGGGAGCATCCGGCCATGTAATCCATAACGCGCTATCACCCGCGTGAACGCTTCTCGCCGTCACGCCGCTTGCGGAGAGTTCCAACGGCAGGCGCCCGACAATCCTGGACAGAAAAAGATTTCCCTTTTCCGTTCCGAGAACAACGATGCCTTTCTTGACCGGAGCGCCTAGGTTGATAAACTCTACATCGGTCATCCGGGGTGTTTTTGCCCAATGCTTCTCGGCATACTCGGCAAAGCGCTGCCGCATCTTCGCTCCCCCCTGCTCATTCGTCGGCAGGACGACAAGCCCGACACGCGACGGTTGCCGCTCCAGGTCCTTCCATGACAGGGTGGAGCAGGAGCAAAACAGCAAGACTACACTCAGGATGCAAACGTAAATACATGCACTTCGGATTTTCATGCGTGACTTTTCCATGTAAATGATTTAACGCCGTTTTTTTCTTACTTTAATAACAATAACAGCAATAATACAAATTACACTTGCAATCTGGAGCAAAATTGCAAACAAATCTGAATGCGAAAGCATCCATTCGCCGAAACGTGCGACAGCATCGCCGCTTCTTTTAAAAACGGATGGTTTCGGGGGAGTATTGATCGCTTTCGCCAGTTTCGTTAATTGTTCGGGGTTGTCGGCTTTCTTTACGGATAGATTTTCCGGAATCTTGAATATGGAAGGATCAGACGGAACAAATTCCACTTTTCCCCAAT
>JAVBUI010000299.1:0-4774 GCA_031555495.1 Victivallaceae bacterium
TCAAGGGGTATTTCTGATGAAAAAAACACTGAGCCTCCTCTTCGCCGCCGCCCTCCTCGCCTCCCTCGCCGGGTGCAAGGACGAAAAGAAAATCACTGAAAATCCCGCTGCGGAAAAGCCTGCGGAAAAACCCGTCGCGGAAAAAACCGCCGCGAAACCCGACGCGCCCGCCCCGGATGCCGCCGCGCCCAAAGCCGACGAGACGCAGCAGCGCGCCGCCGCCTACGTCGAGCGGATCCGTTCGGAGCTCAAGGACCTTTACCTAGCCCTCGGCAATGCGATCCGGAACGGAGCGGAAGCGGAATTTGAAGAACTCGCCCAAAAGCTCGCCCCGGAACCCACCCGCCTTCCGGCCGATGCGTTGCCGCTGGAAAAAGAGAGCGCCGAATTCGCCGCCCGCCGGGTCGGCGAGTCCCGCGCGGCGCTGGCCGAGGCCAAGCGTTTCCGGAACGAACTTCAATCCGACGCCAAATACAAAAATATGCAGCTCGAGCTCCCCGGCCGCAAGCTGGGCCGCTTCGTCGCGCTCAAAAACGGCGAAGTCGTCGCCACCCTCGCCGGCGGCAAAGAGCAGAGCTTCCCCCTGAGCAACCGCCAGGTCGCGCGGGAGCTCGCCCTCCGCGCCGCCAAGGCCTCCGGAGAGCCCGAAGCGAAGTTCTATTTCGAACTTCTCTACGGAAACCCGGATGACCGGCTGCAGGCCCACGCCCCCGAGGGGCTTTGGCGCGACACCTACCCGCTGATCTCCGCCGAACTCCGCAAAAACGAAGCGGCGAAAACCGCAAAAACCACCTTCTACACCTACGAAGACCTTGACAAGATGATCGCCAACGGCCAGACCGCAGCCTTCCGCCAGGCTGCCACCCACGGCGCGACGTTGACCGGCGTCGACTCCAGCGGACGCACCCTGCTGATGAGCGCGGCGAGAGAGAAAAATTTTGAACTCTCCGAATTTCTGCTCAAACAGAAGGTCCCGCTCGAAGCCGTCACCATCGACGGCCGGACCGTGCTGGCGATCGTGGTCCAGACCGACGATTACAAACTGGTCCAGCTCTTTCTTGAACACTCCGCCAATCCGAATTTCGTCAACCCGATCAGCGGCAAGAGAATCATCGACCTGGCCCCGAGCCCGGCCATCAAAGGCCTGCTGAAAGCTTACGGAGCCAAAGAATGAAGTTGAAACCCGCCGCGCTCCTGTCCGCCGCCGTCTTCGCCTTCGGCGCCGCCGCGGCCGAAGATTTTCTCCGGCCGCAGGTCAATCCCTCGGATCTCCCGGTCGTCACTGCGGAGCTGGCCCTTTTCTACGAAAACGCGGACGATGCCGCCAAAGCGCCCGCGCCGTCGTTCCGGATGCTCCCGCCCGGTAAATCGCTGGCGATTTCGGCCCGCTGGGACGACCGTCATCCCAACAACCTCAAGATGCACGAGTTGATGACCAAATACGGCTGGAAAGGCACCTTTTACCTCAACGATCCCCGCCCCGAGCAGAAGCAGGAGTGGGCGCGCAACCATGAACTCAAACTGCTCCCCGGCGGCTGCAGCATCGGCGTACACGGCAGCGGCCACCGCAAATTGCCCGAACTTCCGCCGGAAGAAATGTTCCGTGAATTCGCCCTCAACCGGGCATTGCTTGAAGCCAACAGCGACCGTCCGATCAACACCCACGCCTACGCCTTCGGCTTGTTCGCCGACAAGGACAAGCCGGAAATCGCGCGTCAGATCCACGAAATTTTCTTCCGCAGCGGCCTGCTTCACAGCGTCTACGCCTGGAGCATCAAGCCGGAATACGGGATGCGCCCGACCGACCGCGCGACCGGCCTCCAGTTCAGCCCGGGCGACAGCAAAACCAAGCGCGAGAAATTCATCAAAGACATGGAGTCCAGTCTCAACAAAACCTGGTTCCTCAAGGATATTCCGTGCATTTTCATGGGCGTTCACGCCCGCCAGCAGGGCGAAGACTGGGCTGAGCTCGAGGCCGGCATCGCCCAATACTCCAACCGCCCCGACTGGTGGTACTGCAACCAGAACGAATTCGCCGCGCGCTTTTACGAATTCCACCACGCCTCGCTACTGCTCCGCTCCCGGGAGGCCTCCAAGGTGACTTATCAACTGCGCCGCTTTCCCGCCGCCGCGCTGGCGGATCGTCAGACGCTGACGGTCGCCGCGCCGTTCGCCAGGCTGGCCAATTACGGCGGCGAAACGCTCAAAGTACGGGCCCCCGGTACGGCGGAGGCGACAGTGGAGCTTCCGCCCGCCGATGAAAAGGCGTTTCCCGCCTCCATCGAACGTGTGCTTGTGAGCGGCGGCGCTCCCGCCCCCGCCACGCTGGGGAAATTCCCCGGCGTCGCCGTCAATCTCCGTTACGACCGCCAGAACAACAAAGCCATCCTGACCGTCGATCCCGGCAAAACGCCGCTGACGCTGGAGCGGTTGACCGTGCGCCTTCCGCTCGCCTGGAAAAGTCCCGGCGTGGTTCACAGTGACGAGAAAACCGTGATTTCCTGGAAAACCGATATCGCCATCCCCCTTCCCGCCCTCGTTTCCGATCCCGGCGACGACCCGACGATTTGGGTCGAAGCCGATTTCAAAACCGGAAAGCGCGTGGGAAGACTGCATATTTTGACCGATAAATAAACGAAACCCAATAGGAAATGCTACAGATGAACGTCTTGGTCGTAGGTTCGGGCGGGCGCGAGCACGCGCTCTGCTGGAAACTCAAATCTTCGAAGAAAATCGGAAAACTCTACTGCGCCCCCGGCAACGCCGGAATCTCCGAGGTTGCCGAATGCGTCGATATTCAGGTCAACGAGCTGGCGAAACTGCTTGCTTTCGCCAAGGCCAACCAGGTCGGCTTCACCGTCGTCGGCCCCGAAGCGCCGCTCTGCGACGGCATCGTCGACCTCTTCCGTGCCGAGGGCCTCACCATTTTCGGCCCCGACCGCGAAGCGGCGCAGCTCGAGGGCAGCAAAGATTACGCCAAGCGTTTCATGGTCCGTCACGGCATTCCCACCGCCTCCTCGGAAACCTTCACCGACTGCGGCATGGCGGGCGATTACGTCCGCGCCGTCTTCGGAGCGGGGGTCAAAGCCATCGTGATCAAGGCCGACGGCCTCGCGGCGGGCAAAGGCGTGCTGGTGGCCGAAAACGCCGAGAGCGCGGCGTCCTTCGTCGCCGAATGCTTCAGCGGAGCCTTCGGCGCGAGCGGAAGCAAGGTGGTGATCGAAGAGTGCCTCTACGGCGAAGAAGCGTCGATCCTGGCGCTGACCGACGGCAAAACGATCGTCCCCCTCGTCACCTCGCAGGACCACAAGCGCGCCTACGATTTCGACGCGGGCCCCAATACCGGCGGCATGGGAGCCTACTCCCCCGCCCCGGTGGTCACTCCCGAAATCATGGCCAAAATCGAGAGCGGAATCCTTCAGCCCTTCCTCAAGGGGATTGTGGAAGAGGAGCTCTATTTCCGCGGCGTGATTTTCGTCGGTGTGATGGTGACCCCGGCGGGCGCCAAAGTGCTTGAATTCAACGTCCGCTTCGGTGACCCTGAAATCCAGCCGGTGCTGCGCCGCTTCGAGGGGGACCTCCTCGATGTGATGGAGAAAACCGCCGCGGCCCGCCTCGCCGAAGCCGAATTGAAATGGTCGGACGATCCCGCCGTCTCGGTGGTGATCGCCTCGGGCGGCTATCCGGGGAACTATACCAGAAATCACCCGATTTCCGGTCTGGAAGAAGCCGCGAAAACCGGCGCGGTGGTGTTCCACGCCGGGACCGCCTTCAAAGACGGCAAGGTCGTCAATACCGGAGGCCGCGTCCTAGGCGTCTCCGCCCGCGGCAAAAATATTGCCGCCGCGATCGAAAACGCCTACCGGGCGGTCGACAAGATTCAGTTCGAAGACTGTTTCTGCCGCCGTGACATCGGGGCCAAAGCGCTGAAAAAATAAGGTGCCGCCGCAGCCTTCCGCTCCGTGCGCCCCTCGGCGCGCAGGGCTTTTTCTTCCTGAAGTTAATATCGAGCAATTTCCGGACAAGCGGCAAGAAGAAAAAAACGGCTTCCGGGGGCACTGTATCGGCAAATACCGAAATTATCATCCATGGAGATTTACGAATGAGCATCAAACCGTTTCTTCCCGCCTGGCCCGGCACGCTGACCGCGCGCGAACGCTTCAACCGCCAGATGCACTTCCAGCCGGTCGACCGCAGCTTCAATATGGAATTCGGCTATTGGGACGAAAACTTCACCCAATGGTCGATCTTCACCGAGAACGGCATCAAAAACAACGAAGAGGCGGATCTCTTTTTCAACTTCGACCCGATCGTCTCGGTCAGCGGCGTGGTCTGGATGAATCCGATTTTCGAAGTGAAAGTCATCGAAAGGACCGCGACCACGATCATTCTGCAGAACGACGATGGCGTGCTCGCCGAACTCCCGGCCGACCGGCACGGCACCATTCCCCATTACATCAAAGCCACTGTGGTCACGCCGGACGACTGGAAAAAGTGCAAGGAAGAACGCATCCGCCGCGACGACCCGGCCCGCAAGGTCGACATTGCCGCGCTGAAAAAACGCCATCCGGCCGACCGCACCTACCCGCTCGGCGTCGACTGCGGCTCGATGATCGGCAGAATCCGCAACATGCTGACCTTCGAAGGCCTCGCCTACGCGGTCTACGACTACCCCGAAATGGTCGAAGACATGGTCGAAACAAGCTGTGTCCTGGTCGAAGATTACCTCGATCAGGTGCTCGGCGAAATCGACTTCGATTTCGCTTCCGGCTGG
>JAVBUI010000211.1:0-3505 GCA_031555495.1 Victivallaceae bacterium
CCAAACAGGTTTGTTTGTCCCTTTCCGGACAGTCGTCGTTTTCGCGCCTGGCCAAATTGCCGCCGTTGGTCGGCAACAGCGCCGCGGTCAAGCGGATCATCGAATTCGAAGCCAAGCAGATCGTCCCCTACTCGATGGATGAAATCGTCTGGGGCTACCAGCTGATCAGCCACATCCAGACTACCGAGCGGACGCTTGAGCCCGAAGAACCGGGCGGGGAAGCGATCGTCGAAGTCGAGGAGACCGAGGATTTTGAAGCGCTTTTCGTTGCCGTCAAAACCGAGCAGGTGACCGTTTATACCGATATCATCCAGGATTCCGGCAAGGAGATCATGTCGGTCGACATCGCCCCGGTGGCGATGTTCAATGCCGCCAAAGCCAGCCAGTGCTCCGGCGACGAAAGCACGCTGCTGCTCAACATCGGCGGCCGCTCTTCAAACCTGGTCATCGCCGATTCCGGCCGGGTTTTCGTCCGCAGCATTCCGATTGCCGGCGACACCATCACCCAGCAGGTCGCCAAGGAGTTCGGCATCTCCTTCAACGAAGCCGAAGAACTCAAACGCCGCCAGGGCTTCGTCGCCCTGGGGGGCGCCTATGAAGAGCCCGAGTCTGAAGTCGCGGCGACGATTTCCAAAATCGCCCGTAACGTAATGACCCGTCTGCACGGGGAAATCAACCGCTCGATCAACGTCTGGCGCTCGCAGCACGGAGGCAACCAGCCCAAGAAGATGCTGCTTTCCGGCGGCGGTTCTCTGATGTTCTACACGCAGGAATTCTTCAACGAAAAATTGCGGATTCCGATCGATTACCTCAACGTTTTCACCTCCGTCAGTCTCGGCACGGATGTCGACCGCCAGAAGCTGCTCGACGTCGCGCCGATGTTCCCGGAACTGATCGGGATGAGTTTGCGCGGGGTGACCACCTGCCCGGTCGACATTTCGCTGATTCCCAAATCGATCGAGTTTCAGAAGGCGTTCCAGCGCAAAAAATTGTATTTTTACATCAGCGCCGGTTCGGTGGTTTTCTGTCTGCTGATTTTCCTTGCGGCGATCATGCACCGCACCAACTACAGCTTGTCGCTGGTCAGCCAGACCAAGGGCGGCGTCGAAGACACCCAGAAGATGCAGGACCGCGTCAAAAAACTGATGGGAGAACTCGGCAGCGCCAAGTCCCAGTACCAGGAAGCGGCCGATTTCCTGAAGCCGCGCGGCAAATGGTTTGAAATGCTCGATGAACTCCAATCGATCATGCCGGATACCATGTATATCGTTGCCCTCGAAGGGATGGGGACCGAGGTCGTTCCGACCGCCGCCGCCCAGCCCGATCACAGCGATCCGGGCATGCTTTTCGGTCCGGCCGATCACGCGCCTCAGGCGACGGTCAAGGTCGAGACCCAGAAGTTCGAGCGCAAGAAAGCCGAAAACATTACCGAAGTGAAGGAACTGCGTCTGCGTTTCTACATGCTGGTTATGGATAATGATCTGGCGGAAGATGAGTTCCGCGCCGCGCTGAAGAAATCGAAACATTTTTCGGATGCGGATGATGGTTTTGTGATTGAAGCATTCGAGTCCGGTTCGGGCAAGGACAATCTCAAGGCCTACACGGCGCTGATCAAACTCAAAGAACCCATCAAGAAATAACGGTGTGCCAATGAAACGATTTGTCAAAAATAACCTGGTGCTGCTGATTATTCTCGGAATCACTCTGGTTGTCACATTGGGCCTGTTGGTGGTCGCGATTCTGGAGCACTCCCGGATGTACAGCAACTTCAAACAGGCGGAAGACCTCAGCAAGCAGATCGGCGACCTGATCAAGCAGAAACCGGCGCCGGTCGGCGGCAATATTGAGCCGATCCAGCAGGAAATCGCCCTCTATAAGACTAAAACCGCGCAATTGCGAAGCAACTTCGGCAACCTGGAGAAACCCGCGCTGGAGGCCTTCGCCAAAGCGCTCGGCGTCAAGCTTCCGGAGCTTCAGGCGGAGTTCCGTTCCGCCTGGGAAGGCGACTCCAGCCGCAACGCGCTCGGCGGGCGTTACCGTTTTTACAACCGCTTCAAGCAGAAATACCCCAAGTGGGACGATGCGCGTGAGGTTTTCCGCCGCGAATACCAGAAGGTCACTCCGGAGCCGCTGACGGCCGCCAACCTCGATGAGGTGCTGCTTTCGGTGCTCGGTCTTCAGCGCAACATGGACAACGATTCCCAGAAGTGCATGCGTTACATGTGGCTGATGCGCTCCCACATGGTCGACGTCTTCAACGAAAACGCCGAAAAGAACGACAAGGGCGAAAAGCGCCCGACCTCGATCATCGGCGACGCCGGTTCTTTCGGCTTCGACTACAAAAATCTGCCGCTGCCGGAGAATATCCCGAACATCGTCCACAACTGGGGAGTCATCGGCGACCTTGTCACCCGCCTCTCCAAGGCCGGGCTGGATTCGCTCAATTCGTTCCACATCCGCAACCTGGCCGGTGAGAGAATCGGCGATTATATTGTCTACCACTACACCGTCAACGTGACCGGCGACATCAACGATATCCGCGGATTCATCAAAAAGCTGAACGACGCCTACAAGGAAAACCGGATCTACATGGTTCGCAGCGCGTTCCTCTATGCCGACGGCGACGGTGCGCAGAACGTCTTCCGTGAACGCGCGGCCGAGGCCGAACGGCTTCGGCTCGAGCTTGAAGGCGGCCCCGGCGGCGGCGGAAGCGCCACCACCGACGCGCCGGTCGACAATCGCCGCAACCGCCGCGGCATGGATATGCCGCCCGACATGCCGGGGGCGACGCAGACGGAACAGCAGCCGACCAAGACCGCGGCTCAGATCCGCGAAGAGATTCTGAAACTGCCGTACGATCGGCGTCCCGGTTACGGTACGGTCATTTTCGGCGGCAGTCAGAAATGCGAAGCGGTGCTCGACATCGAATATGTTTCGTTGGCGACGCCTGAGCTCAATTAGTGATACCGGAGGCCTACCGTGGAATTTCTTAAAAGACATTACGAAAAACTGATTCTGGCAGTACTGCTGCTTTTGTTTATCTGTTCGATGGCGTATCTGGTCATGATCGTCCAGGATACCAGTACGATTACGCTGAAAAAACTTCAGCTCCCGACCCGCGAACCCGACTTCCATCTTCAAGCGGTGAAGCCGGATGATCCGAGCTTCGACCGGAAAAAACTGTTCGAAGAGGGCACCGTATGGCATGTGTCCAAGGCGCGCAAGGAAGGCGCGACGCATTTCTCCGACCTGGTGGTGACGTTCGGCGTAACGCGCTGCGGCCATGAGGACTGCGGCAAGCTGATTCCGTCCGATTACCTCGGCGCGAAGTGCCCCTTCTGCGGGAAAGAGCTCGCGGAGCCGAAAATCACCGGCCCGGTGCTGGTCCTCTCCAACGCCACTGCCGAAGACCCGGACGGCTGCGGCATTCCGCACGACGTCAAAGAAAAATACGGTCTTTCCAAGGATGACCCGCAAAATGTCCTCGACGACCTCGACAACGACG
>JAVBUI010000014.1:0-13182 GCA_031555495.1 Victivallaceae bacterium
TCTTCAACCTTGCGCGGCTTCATCTCCCAGTCGCTCGGAAAAACCACGTAAGGCTCCTTCATCTTTTTGCCGTTGATATAAAGATTGCCGCGCCGGAATTCAACCGTTTCGCCCGGCAGCGCCACCACCCGTTTGAGGAAAAAAACCTTGTCGTCGTATTTGATGATGACGATATCTCCCCGCTTGGGCGGACTGAAGAGGTATTTGCCGCGCCAGCAGAAGGTCAGCCCGACGCTCTTGACCGTCGGCTCCATGCTCGCGCCGCTGACGAAACAGGGAAGCAATGCGACGCCGAAAACCAGCACCGACAGCACCACAATCGTCCCCAGCCGCAGAAAAAATCCACGCGTCGCCCGGGGAATGAAAAAGTTCGCGATCGTGCCGTTCGCAGTCGCATCGTCCGAGCGATGACACCCGCAAATCCGGTTCCAGAGCTCCAATAAATATCGCATTTCACCGCCCCGCCGCCGCTCAGGCGGCCCTCATCAATGGAAAACCGTTTCCCCCCTCGCCCGCAACTCGTCCTCCATTGCCGGCTGGAACCGTTTTTTGTCGTTGGCCTTCATGTACGCCTCCTCGGCGCTGATGATCTCGCCGTCGAGCAATGTCTGCACCGAAGCGTCCATCGAGCACATGCCGCGCCCTTTGTTCGCTTCGATGATGGTCCGGATATTGGAGATCTGCCCCTCGCGGATGGTGTTGGGGAGACCGTCCGACCAGAGCAATACTTCGTGGACGGCGACGCGCCCGCCGCCTTTTTTGCGGCAGAGGAGCTGCGAAACGATGCCCTGAAGACACTCGGCGAGCATGGTGCGGATCTGCGCCTGCTCGTTGGCCGGAAAAGCGTCGATGATACGGTCGATCGTCTTCGGCGCGTTATTGGTGTGAAGCGTCGCAAAAACCAGCATTCCCATCGCGGCGCAGGTCAGCCCGAGGCGGATCGTCTCGAGTTCGCGCATTTCCCCGATCAGCACGATATCCGGGTCGGAGCGCATCGCCCCGCGCAACGCGCGCGGGAAGGATTCGCTGTGAATCCCTACTTCCCGGTGGACGATCGTGCAGTTTTTGTTCTGGTGCACGAATTCGATCGGGTCCTCGATGGTGATGATGTGTTTCTGGAAATTGTCGTTGATGTAGTCGATCATCGCCGCCAGCGTGGTCGATTTCCCGGAACCGGTCGGGCCGGTGACCAGAACCAGTCCGCCCTTGAAGTGGCAGATGGTCCGCAGCACTTCCGGGAGTTTCAGGTCTTCGAGCGTCAGGATCTTGCTCGGAATCTGGCGGAGCACCGCGCCCATGCCGTGGTAGTTGTACATGTAGTTGCAGCGGAAACGCGCCAGGCCGGGAATTTCGTGGGCGAAGTCGAGGTCGTGATTTTCGAGATATTTGTCCCAGCGCGTGGCGGGCAGGCAGATTTCCTTGAGCATCTGCTCCATGAATTCCGGGGTGATGATCCGGTCGTCGGCGGCGCGCATGTTGCCGCTGACGCGGTACTTGGCCGGAAAGTTGATCGAAAGGTGCAAGTCGGAGCCGCCAAGGCTCAGCATTTCACGCAAGTAACTGTTGATGATCGGTTCTTCTGACATGATGTGTTATTTCCCTGTCGATTGCTTCACTTTTTCTTGCCGCCGAGTCCCTGCGCCTGGCGCGTCGCGTACAGCTGCTTGAGCTGGGTGATCGTCGTGCTGTCTTTCATATAATCCAGCGCGACTTCGTAGGAAATCATATTCTGATTGTACTTTTCCAAGAGACACTGGTCGAGCGTGCACATCCCGAGCTTCTGGCCGATCTGGATGGTCGCCTTGAGCTGGTGGGTTTTGCCTTCGCTGATGATGTTGCCGACCGCGGTCGAGTTGACCATGATCTCGTAAGCCACGGTCAGCCCCCCGTTGATGTCCGGGATCAGCCGTTGACAGATGATCCCGCGCAAGCTCCCGGCGGTCATCGCGCGGATCTGCGGCTGCTGCATCGGCGGAAAAACGTCGAGCATGCGGTTGAGGGTGTTGCCCGCGTCGCTGGTGTGGAGCGTTCCGATCACGAGGTGGCCCGTTTCGGAGGCGGTAATCGAGTTTTCGATGGTTTCGAGGTCGTGCATTTCTCCGATGATGATCACGTCCGGGTCTTCGCGGAGCGCGGCTTTGAGCGCGGCGCGGTAGCTGTTGGTATGGCGCCCGACTTCACGCTGGGTGACCTGGCAGTTCTTCGAAAACTGGAGGATTTCGATCGGGTCCTCGACGGTGATGATGTGGTCCTGGCGTTTTTCGTTGACCACGTCGGCCATCGCCGCGAGGGTGGAGGTCTTGCCGCTGCCGATCGGTCCGGTGACCAGCACCAGGCCGTTGTGGTGGTCGAGGAAGCGCTTGATGGTCGCCACGTCCTTGGGGAGATAACCGAGCTCCTCGAGCGAACGGATCCGGTCGGGCACCAGACGGTAGCTGCCGGCGATGCCGTCCTTCTGCATCATCAGCGCGATACGGAACCGGCTGACGCCTACTTCGAGCGCGAAGCTCAAGTCGAGCTGCGATTCGAATTTCTTTTTGCGTTCCGGATCGAGCATGATCAAATTGAGCCGGGCCGATTCCTCCGCGGTGACGACCCGGGAGCCCAGGCGCTCCAGCTTGAGGCTGCGGCGGATGAACGCCGGGGAATTGGCGGAAATGTGAAGATCGCTCGCGCCAAGCGAACGCAGCCCGGTCAGGAGTTCGATCATCCGGCGGGCGACTCCGGCGTCGTCGAGCTCGAGCACATCGTCGAGGGCGGGCAGCTCCTCAAGCGTGGCCGCTCCGGCAAAATCGGAAACGTCTCCGACCAGTGCATGCAAGTGCTCCTCCGCGCTCCCGCCTCCGGCAATGGCGGCGGGCGGCACATCGGGAATGCCGTCGGCGAAAATATCGGGAACTTCGCCGGTTTCCTCCTGGGCAATGGCGTATTCGACGATCGACTGGACCTGCTCGACGAGCTGATCCATTTCGCTTTCGGCGACGCCGTGCGACAGCCGTTCGAGGATGGCTTGCGCGTAGGTTCCGAGATCGGCTTCGCCGCCGAGTGAATTGTGAAGCGCGACGGCTTCGTTGACGGTGATGATTTCGTTGCTCACCAACGCGTAAATAAACCACTGAACATCAAGCTGCATCGTAATGAGTCCCGCTGTTTAGGCCGAATGCGGCCGGTCGTTTTCGCCGCGCCGCATCCCTCTTGTTCATCGAAATAAAACTTAATAGAAGTATAGCGCCGCAAAACGTGAAATTCAAGCGGAAAGGTCAAAAAAAGCCGCAAGTCGGCCCCGGGGGTGAAAACAAACTTGAGTGTTGCTCACTCCTGTCCGCACCGGAACAGCAGCAGCGGCTTTCGGGCGGCCGTTTTCTCCCATTCGGCACGATGCGAATAGGGGATTTCCGATGCCATCGCCCGCACCGCAACATTGGCGGCGGCAAAAGCGTCGTCACGCACCGGTGTTTTTTTCTCCGGGTGAATCGATCCGGCAAGCAACAGAGCCATCGCGGCGAGCACGGTGCAGAGTCCGAGCCTGAGCCATTTGGAATTGTTCAATTCATTCATAGCCATCTCCCCCATCAGAAGGGCCGGGTCAATTCGGCCGACATTTCATTGGCTCCCATGGCCAGGTAATGCGCCTGTATCTCGTTCATTTCGTTCAAGTAACGATCGGCGCTCCACAATTCGACGCCGATCTCGACGCCGATGACATAGATTTCGGCGCCCGGCTCAAGCGCGGCGTATTCGCGGAAGGCGGGAGGCACCGTAACGCGCCCCTGGCGGGTGATTTCCGCCTCAAGCGTCAACGCTCCGAAGCGCCGCATCGAGCGTCGAGCCGCGAAGCTGGATGCCGCCTGATCGAGCTGTGAAAGCGCCTCGCGCCTCATTTCATTGTAAACCGCAACCGGATACAGTGCCAGCGCGCCTTCGGGGAGTCCGTGGATCACCACCTCCCCCTCGCCCCGCGCCATAAAGTCGTCGATCCAGCGTGGAGCGAGCTTCAAACGCCCGCTCCCGTCAAGTAAACAACGCTCTTGTCCGCAGAATGCAAGCATCGAAAAATCACTTTCGGTTGCCGATAAATTCCATTTTATTCCAAAATAACCCATATTTTTCCAAATACAAGAAAAAAAGCGAAAAAATATGGAGAAATACGGAAGACACTGCTGCGCAGGGCCGAGACCGAGCACGGGCAAAACGCGAAAGAGTGACACGGTCAAAACCTCGAAACAGCCGTCTCGCGCACCGTTCCGTTGTTAATGGCGTGTCGCCTCAAATATTACCGTCTTTTTCGCACACTCAAGATTGAATTTTCCGGTAAACGGGACTATATTCAGTCTTCATAAACGTAACTGCGCAATCGCAAAAAGGACGAAGACCAGGATCGGGTTCCGCAAGGAGTTCTAAATGACGGACATACCCGTTTTTAATGAAAATCTGCTGCCGATATTGACCTCTGCCGAAATGGGCGTCTGGGTCTGCGACGCCGTCGACGGCAAGGTGGAACTCAAAAACGATTACTTCGGCCTGCTTGGCCTCTCCCTTCCGGAAGCCGCATTGTCTTCGCTTTCCGACATGCAGTCGCTGTTTCACCCGGGCGACGCCTCCCTGATCGACGAAGCCGTCAAAGCGGCGGCCATGGGAAAAAGCACCACCGTCACCTGCCGCACCCTCGACGAAACGCTGCTGGAAAGTTCATTTGTCCCCGCCCCCGGCGGCGTGGCCGTCCTCTCCGTGAACAAGGGCAAAATGATGAAAGCGCAGAGTTGGAAAAGCCGCTACAGAACATTGGTCGACACCCTGTTTCCCAACTTTATTTTTGTCTTCGACGCAAATTTCATTTTTGTGGACGTCATCACCCCGGACGGCTTGCGGTTGTTTCACAAAAAAGAGGAGTTGATCGGCATGGACGCGCACAATCTGTATTCGCCGGAAGTCAGCGAACTCTTTGTCGCCAACATACGTGAATCGTTGAAGACCAACCATTGGCGGGAGATCGAATACCATCTCGATCTGCTCGGCATCCGTTATTATTACCAGGCGCGCATCGTTCCCGTGGACGGCGACAAGGCGTTTTGTTTGATCCAGGACATCGGCGACCGGGTACGGCGGCTTGAGGAAATCCTCACCCAGCGCAAACGCGCCGAGGAGTCGGACCGGATGAAGAGCGTTTTCCTCACCGGCATCAGCCATGAAATCCGGACGCCGTTGAACGCCATCGTCGGATTTTCGGAGCTCCTCATGAATGAAGACACGCCCGAGATACGGGAGGAGTACATCGAAATGATCCGCTGCAACAACGACATGCTGCTGCAGACCATCAACGATATCCTCGACCTGTCGCGCCTCGAGGCGGGCATGAGCGAGTTCACCTTTGAAGAAACGGACATTACCGGACTGATGCGGGAAGTATACAGCCATTATCTTCCCAATGTGAAGCCGGGCGTGCGCCTGCTGTGCGACATTCCCGACGAAACGATCCAGGTTCCGACGGACGCCGGACGTTTGAAGCAGCTGTTGGGCAACTTTCTCTCCAACGCGATAAAATACACCACCCGGGGCAGTATCACCCTGAAGTTGGAAAAAGGCGATGATTTCCTGATTTTCTCCGTCTCCGACACCGGCTGCGGCATTCCGGCTGACAAGCTGGAGGCGATTTTCAGGCGTTTTGAGAAATTGAACAACTTCGCGCAAGGCACCGGACTGGGGCTCTCCATCAGCAAAACCATTGTGGAACGCCTCGGCGGCAACATCACAACCGTCTCAAAACTGAACGAGGGCAGCGTCTTCTCCTTCACCATCCCCTACCGCTATGCCGCGCCCGGCAAGGAAAATATCGGCAGCATGCGCGAGCTTGCCGCCAACCAGCGGAAGCGAATCCTGGTCGTGGAGCCGTCCGCGGGCGATATCGAGCTTATCTGCGAAACGCTCAAACCAAAATACGACATGGTGGTAGTCACGGAAGAGGACAAAATCACCAGTTCTTTCATCCTCGAACACCCCAACCTCGTCCTGATGAGCATGGAAATGGCGGGCAAACAGGATGTGGTCCGGAAAATTCACAACATCTCCCCGAGCATCCCGATTATCGCGATGACGACCAGCGATTTCTACCACGACATGCGCTGGGCCATCGAAAACGGCTGCACCGACGTGATCCCAAAACCATTCTCCGGTCGCAAACTCGAAGAAGTGGTCTCCGCGTTTATCGTTTGAAGATGGATCGGGCCGAGCGTGGACGCCTGCGCGGTCGGTCGCTCCGGCCTGGCGGCCTCCGCTCGGGCCGGGCTCCGCACCGCGACTTCGTCGCGTTTCTTGAGCTGGGCTGCGCCCGGACGAAGTCGGCGAGGTTTCACCTCACACTCCACCAAAGGGCGCTACCCTTTGGAGTCCCGCCAGGGCACTGCCCTGGACCCAACGCTCCGCGCCCAAGCGCTCCGCTGTACCTGCCCCTTACGGCTTCGCGCCCACCCGCCTCGCGGCGCGGATCATCGCGTAGCCGAGGAGGGCGATGCCGCCGCCCACCGCGAGCGGGCAGAGCACACCGGAGAGAGAACGGGCCGCTACCGCCAGCAGCATGATGAACGATCCCCCCGCGACCGCGAACCGCCCCAGCAGCCGCAGCTGCATCGCGTCGTTGCCTTCGCCGACTTCCGCCGCGAAGTCGACCGGCGTGTTCATCCGCCGGAAAAATCCGTCCACCCGGTTGTTGTATTCGGCCGAGTTCCGCCGGGCAAAGAACATCGAGACGAAAACCGCCAGCGTCGGCACCACGATATTGAAGAGCACCTGTTCGTGATAGTACCAGCTGATACGCCCCGACTGTTCCGAAACCCACAGAAAAATCGAGCCGAAGAAGCCCACGCACATCGCCGCGATCGGCGTCCATTGCGGCATCCGCTTGAGCAACAGCCCCCAGAACATCGGCACCGCCATCGGCAGCCCGAGCAACGCCCCGGCGGTCAGCACCACCTTGAGCGGCCCGACCCCGGAATAAGAATAAAGGATCGACAACGTCACCGCAATCACTCCCGCGACTAAACTGTACATCCGGCTGACTTGCAGCATTTCGCTCTCCGAGCGTTCCCGCCAGCCGAAAATCCGCTTCAAAGGCGGATAAACATTGAGCATGAAATTTCCCGCCCCGGCATTGAGCGACGCGTCCATGGTGCTCATCGCCGCCGAAAACATCGCGACCACGACCAGCCCCACCATCCCGGCGGGCAGCAGATTGAGACAGGCGACCGCGTAAGCGCCGTCGGCGGGATTGGCCAGCATGGAGAGAGCATTCACCTCGCCGGCATAGAAAAACCGCGCGGCGAAGGGCGGGATGAAGAAGAAGATGCACCCGGCGAGACTGAGGCCGGTGGTCAGCAGCAGCGCCTTTTCGGCCTCGCGCCCGTCCTTCACCGTGTAATTGGCATTGGCCACGCTGAAGTTGGTGATCGTGGTCACGAAGAAAAGCGCCAGCGTCCACTCCCAGGTGTAGTATCCGCCGAAGCGCTCCATCGGATTGAACAACTGAAAATCCCTCGTCAGCCCCAATTCGCCGATTTTGCTGAAAAACGCGCTGATGCCGCCCGCATGAATCAATGCCAGGATCGAAACCAGGATGGTCATCGCGAACATCACCAGGCACTGGAGAAAATCGGTCGCCATCACCCCCCAGCGTCCACTGGCGATGCTGTAGAAGACCACCACCGCCCCCAGCACCACGATTGTACCGACCATCGGCAGCCCGAAGACGGCGGAGACGAAAATGCAAAGCGTATACAGCGTCAGCCCGCTGCCGACAAAGCCGGTCAGGAGGCCGATGATGGTGTAGGTCTGCTGGGTCGCCGGGTTGAAACGCTCGCGCATCACCTCGCCGGGAGTGGTGAGGCGTTTCTGGCGGCAGCGGGCGGCGTAGAAGAAATAGAGCAGGATATTGCCGATCGGCCCCCCGAGGTAGATCAGGAGAATGCTCCACCCGGCGGAGAAGGCGATGCCCGCCGCCGCCGTGAAAGTGTAAGCCGACGTCGCCGACATGTAGGCGTTGATGCCGCAAAGCCACCACGTCCCCTGGCTGCCGCCCCGGAAATAGTCGCTGTTGCTGCGGTTGAGCCGGCTGAAGACCAGCCCGATCACGATCATGAAAACAAGATAGATCCCGATTACAATGTATTCCAGCACCAGCGAACCTCCGGCTTAAATGTTTCAGTGATTGCGGTATTATACCTGAAAAAAAGCGGAAGGCAAGCGGGATACGCTGAATAGCCCGAAAAAACTGTAAAGAAGCTGTATTAAAATAATTAGCAAAGGAATAAACATCAGCAAGATGCAAATTTAACAATCACTTTCCCGAAGCAACCGATGTTGCGGGGCGGCGCGAGCGGATCCTCCACCCGGCGCAGCAGCTCTTCAAAGATCAATTTCCCCCAGGCCCGGTAGTCGCAGCCGATGGTCGGGAATTCCGGAAAATCCGGATCAAGCAACCGTTTGCCGTCCACCCCGAGCATGACGTGCCGTTCAGGCAGTGTTTCTCCGTAGGTTTTGAGACAGTTTTGCCAAGCTTGCCCCAAACAGCCGTCGGAGGTGAAGAAGTAACCGACGCCGGGCGTCTTTTCCCAGAGTCCCGAGGGAGCGCCGCGGTGGAGCGCCGCCGAGCCGCCTGAGGCCTCCCAATATGACAGGAAGGCCTCTCCGCGCGCCACATAGGGGTCCTCGGGAGCAGTGTAAATTTCGACATGCCGGATGCCGCGTTCATCGAAATAACGGCACGCCAGCTCCGCCATCGTTCCAAGGTCGAGGTTCACCGCTGAAATCGTCCCCCCGTAAAGATACTGAGCCAGCAATCCCGCCACTGGACAGGGCATGGGCAATTCCGGCAGGTTCCGCCGGTCGACCGAATGCAGTAGCAATACCCCGTCGGTCCCGGCCGCTTCGCGGCGCAGTTGTCGAGCGTCAAGCGCATCGCCCCCGATGCGCCGAATGCGGATCGAAACCTCGTTCTCCTCCGCCGCCGCCAATACCCCCTGCAATGCCGTGAAAATCAGCGAGCCGCTGGCGAGCCCTGTCTTCAGAAAAACCGTAAAGGTATAACGCCGTCCGGGATTGTGTTCGGGGAAACGGCGCACGACGAAAAATCCGCGCTGCGGCCGGTTTTCCAACAGGCCTTCTTCGATCAGGGGTTTCAATGCGTACTGGGCGACGCTGTTGCCGACCCGGAATTTGCGCGCCAGGGCCCGGATCGACGGAATCGCCTTGCCGACCGGATAGAGGCCGGCGAGGATCTGGTTTTCCACGTACAACCGGACGCGGTCCCGGTTTTTCATGCACCCGGCCATAGGGGGAAGCTCCTTTTTGGATACCATAGCCGTCAGCGCATTTTTTTGCAAGCAGGAAGAGCCGATTTCAAAAGTAATTTCGGAACGATTCGAAAGCGGCGATTTTTTCGAATCATCGGGTAGGTTGAGAGCAATATCCGCAGTGATATTGCCCGATGCCGCCCCCGATGAGTCGGAGAAATCGAACTTTCGAGCGACCGAAAGGAGTTTTGAAATCGGCTCGAAATTCAGTGATTTCGCCAGACGCAGTGGCGGCAGATCGGCAGTTGGTTGGCCGATACCGCCCGGCGGAAGCGTTCGGCGGGTTCGCCGGTAAAGATTTCAGTCAAGCTCCGTTCCCGGATATTGCCGGCGGAGAAACCGAAATAGTCGGTGCAGAAGCCGACTTCCCCATCCCAGCGCAGATGAACCCGTTCGAACGGCATCCGGCAGGGAGGCGGCTCTTCCGGCAAATCAACCGCATGCCGTGTGCAACGAACCGGGACCGGATGGGACCTCGCGGCGACGGCCGCCCAACCGGCCTTGAGCAATTGACGATAGGCGCGGCCGTCGTCCCGCCGCCAGCCGGACAGTTCGGGGTAATCGACGCCGAAACAGCAGCGGCTATAATGCCGGTAACGGGCGATTTCAGCGCCGGACAGGTACATCAGCGGCTGAAGCACGATTTCATCCGGGCCCAATTCGGCCAAGGCCTCCGGCAGCTCCGCCATTACCGGCGCTCCGGCGTCGGCGACGGTGGTCAGGAAGACCAGCCGCCCCTTGCGGGAACGCAATCCGGCCAGGTTCCGCTTGACCCGCTCAAAAACCCCGGCGCCGCGGCCCGCGTCATGCAGCGCCGCAGGTCCGTCGAGCGAGACCTGGATCACATCGAAGCATTCGGAGAGCAGCGCGGCGTGGCGGTCGATCAAGGTACCGTTGGTGACGACACCCAGCTCGAATCCGGCGGCGGACAACTCGGCGGCCAGTACCGGAAAGTGGGGGCTCAGGAGCGGCTCCCCGCCCCAGAGCGTGACCTGCGGCCGAACGTTTCCGGCAACAGCCGCCGCCTGAAGCTCCGCCGCCGCCCGCCGCCAGTCGTCCAACCCGAGCTCCCGTCCGGTTGCCGGCACCATACCGCGCGCCTGGCCGCAGAAGCTGCAACGGAGATTGCAGCGGACCGTCAGTTGAAAGTGGGCGCTCCTCAAAAAGTTCATCGGTGCAAATACTCCAGACTGCGGCGCAAACCGTCTCCGACGTCGGCCGGCAGTTCGTATTCGATCAGCAAGGGGCCGTCGAAGCCGCACAACATTTCCAACAGCGCCGGAACGTCGAGCAGTCCCCCGCCGTCTCCGGCGGCGATGGGCTCGAGTCCGCCGTCGGGGATCCGGCGGAAATCTTTCCAATGCACGACGCGAATGTGTTCGGCAAAACGCCGGAAAAAACCGAGCGGCTCCACCCCGACGGCCGCGAGATTGGCCGGGTCGTAAAGAATTTTCACGCCCGTATCAAGCAGCTCCTCCCAGGTATCGAACCGGGTGCTTGCGGTAGCGAAGTACGGCAGCGGCGCGCCGGGCCCCGCCACGCCGCCGTGAGTTTCCACCAGTACCAGTACGCCAAGTTGCGCGCCGTAACCGGCGACTTCACGCAGCGCGCCGAGCATCCGGCGGAAGCGTTCACGGGTCAAATCACGGTCCGAGGCGAAACCGGCGAAGATTCTCAGATAACGACCGCCGACCCCGGCGGCTATCTCAATGGCGCGCTTGACCCGCGCCACCTCTTCGGCCACATCGTCGCCGGTGAAGTTGTTGCCGGTGCAGCAGCAGTCGGGCAGGATTCCGTATTGCTTAAACCAGTCCCGCGCCTGCCGGACCGCCGCCGGGACGGAATCAAGCTGCAGGAAATCATTCGACGTACCGGCGATGCCGAGCTCCAGGAGCTGCAATTGCAGCGCGGCAGCCAATTGCAGTTGCTCCGGCAGCGCCAGCTCCCGCAATCCCCAGGCGCCCGCGCCGATCATCCGGGCCATCAGCAGTCCCTCCAGTCAAAGAGGATTTTCAGCACTTCCGGCTCATTCTTATCGAGGTAGGCAAAGGCCTCCGCCGCCTTCCCCGCCGGCCAGACCTCGACCGGAAGACGGGAGGTGTCGAACCTGCCGTCGGCCAGGCAGCCGAGTACCCGCGCCTTGTCGGTGCTCCGCATGGCACAGCTCATGGTCAGCATGGCATTCTTGACGAACCAGCGGTGATGGTGGTCGAAAATCAACCGGTCGGGGTAGTCTCCATTGAGGTGAATGTGTCCGGGTTCGTCGCCGTCGCCCCAGCCGCCGTCTTTCAAATAAGCGTAAAGCTGTCCCGGCACGACCGGGTTGCCTGAGCATTCGAGGATTTTGTCCGCCAGCCGGCCGCCGGTCAAGTCCCGCACCAGATCGAGGGTGGTGCCGTCAAACGGCAGCACCGCGTCGGCGTAATGCACGGCAATGGCGCGGCGCGCGGCCGACGGCTCAACCGCCGCGACCCGCACTTCGGGACAGGCGATCTTCAGCAATTGCATGGCGCTGAGACCGACCAACCCGGCTCCGAAAACCAGCACCCATTCGCCGGGCTTCAACGAAAAGCGGTCCACCCCCTTCTGCGCCACGCAAGCCAGATAAGCCAATACCGCGTCACGGTCGGACACCTCATCCGGCACCCGGCAGAGCGGACCGCCGGCCACCGCGCCGGTCAAGCTGTCTTTGTGCACCAGAAGCGTATTGCCGCCCCAGGCGGAACAGCAGTCGAGGTATTGGCAGCACTCGTTGATCATCACCCGGTCGCCCGGATGAAGCTCAGGGGCGTAAGCGCCGCCTTCGACCACGATGCCCATGTTTTCGTAACCGGGGACCAGAGGATAGAAGCATTTTTCCGGATGCTGCAGCCCGCGATAGGTTTTGAGGTCGGTACCGGTGCTGATGCCGCTCATCACGGTACGGCAAACCACCGTGTCGGCGCGCCGTTCGGTCAGCGTGACCTCCCGGAAAGCCGCCCGGTATGGGCGTTCGATGACGACGCCCGGTGTTTTAAGTCCCATAAATAATACTCCTGTTTTACTTGATGCGGCGGTAATAGTAGGTGGAGACCGCTGAAAGCGTATCCTTTACCCCTCGCTGCCCGCCGGTGAGGATTTGGATGCTCAGGTGCGAAACGTGTCCGTCCGCCCAGTTGAGGTTGATTCCGAAGTTGTGGCGGTTGCCGACGCCGGGGGAACTCGCAGTGGGCGCGCTGTTGGGGCCGTACAGCGCCCCGGCCTGGGTGGCTCCGGCGAGATAGTCGGCGTCGTCGCCGATGGCGATGGTTTCGCTGGGCCGCGATACCATGTTCGACTTGATGAAGTAAGTCGGATTGGAGGCCATGTAGCCGAGCCCGTTGGTCACCCCGGAGCCGGCGCCCCAGTTGTAACCGTAACCGCCGCGCCGGAAGGCGCTGGCGTTGTCGAGCGGGACCGACCGCTTTTCGTTGCTCCAACTCGCGCAGCGGAAGGGTCCGGTCCCGAGCCCCGGCGCGGTGAGGCCGCCGACATCGGAGGTATCGGCGCCGAGATAAGGGGCGAGCTGAGTCTTCCAGAAGCAATAAGACCAGGGCGTGGTGCTGTAGCCGATCATCGTCGGGTAATAATCGCCGGAACTGTCGGCGTAACCGAGGACGGCCAATCCGAGCTGCTTGAGGTTGCCCTGGCAGGAGGCCTGGCGGGCGCGCTCGCGGGCTTTTCCGAGCGCCGGCAGAAGCATGGCGGCGAGGATCGCGATAATCGCAATCACCACCAGCAATTCGATCAGGGTAAAGTGTGTCTTCTTCATCTTTGGCTCCTCTCCGATTGACAAAGTGTGCTAAAGTGTGCTTTTACTATG